>QHTP01000050.1 GCA_003220855.1 Gemmatimonadota bacterium | reverse complement strand
GAGCGCGGGCTGGTCGTCATTCCCACGTACAACGAAATCGCCAATCTCCCCCTCGTCGTGGAGCAGGTGCTGGTCCAGGATTCCCGGCTCGAAATCCTGGTGGTCGACGACCACTCCCCGGACGGCACCGGCCAGTTGGCCGAGGCCCTGGCCCAGAAGGAGCCCCGCGTCCACGTGTTGCATCGCGAAACAAAGCTGGGTCTGGGAACCGCTTACATCACCGGCTTCAAGTGGGCTCTCGAACGGGGGTACGACTATGTGTTCGAGATGGACGCCGATTTCTCCCATGACCCGGGGCACTTAAAGGAGTTTCTCAAGGCCATCGCCGACGCCGACCTGGTGCTCGGATCGCGCTACCTCGGGGGCAAGGTGACCGTGGTCAACTGGCCGATAGGCCGCCTTGTGCTATCGTATTGCGCGAATATCTACGCCCGCCGGATCACGGGCCTCCGGATCTGGGACCTGACCGGGGGGTTCAAGTGTTTTCGCAGGCGAGTGCTCGAAGCGATCGACCTGTCGCAGGTCCGGTCCAACGGCTACGCGTTTCAGATCGAAATGAGCGTGCGCGCATGGCGCAAAGGGTTCACGCTGAAGGAAGTCCCGATCGTGTTCGTCGACCGAACCGAGGGGCAAAGCAAGATGAATCGGTCGATCGTGCGGGAAGCCGTGTGGATGGTGCCGCGGCTGAGACTCATGACCTGGTTCGGCCGCATCTAGTCGGCACGGCGATCTACAAGATGACGGGGTCGGGCAACGACTTCGTCATGGTGGACGCACGGCACACGACGCCGGAGCAATGGACCGCGGCCGACATTCGCGCGGTGTGCGCGCGCGGCACCGGCGTCGGAGCCGATGGGCTGGTGTTCGTCGGCCCGGGCACGCGGTCCGACAGCGTGCGCATGATCTACTTCAACTCCGACGGCTCCCGCGCCGCGATGTGTGGCAACGCGGCGCTCTGCAGCACCCGGCTCGCCGCGCGGTTGGAGCTGGGGCGCCCCCAGGGCATGGTGCTCGAGACCGACGCCGGCATCTACGAGAGCCGCTGTGTCTCTCCCGACGAGCGCGCCGAGCTGCACTTGGCGCCCGTGGCGCCGCCCGCGCCGGTGTCGGGCTTGACACTCTCCCCGGGTGAAGAACGCGCCGTCCTCGGGACCGTGGGCGTGCCGCATCTCGTCGTGCTCGTCGAGGAGGTTTCTCGAGTGGACGTGGAAGGACGCGGCCGGATGCTGCGGTCGAACCCGTGCGTCGGGCCCGAGGGCGCGAACGTGAACTTTCTGTCTCGCGATGGCGCCGGCGCATGGCGCATGCGGACGTACGAGCGGGGGGTGGAAGCGGAGACGCTGGCCTGCGGCACCGGCGCGGTGGCCGCGGCCTGCGCGCTGGCCGAGTGGGGCCTGGCAGAGCCCCCGGTTACGGTCTGGACCTGGAGCGGCCGCCCGCTCGCCATCCGGGCTCGGAAGGGCCTAGACGGCTTCTACGACGACGTCTGGCTCGGGGGTGAGGCTAGGCTGGTGGTGCGGGGTGTGATTAACTGAGGGGCTTCTCCACATCGCCTCGTGCTTCAACTTAACATAACATATCTTATACGAAGTACGTGAGCACAAAAGGCGTGGTCACTTCGCCACATCTGTCGCCCCTTTGGTCAACTCCCCGATCCGCACCTTGGCCTCCCCGACCGCGCTCGTCGAATCGAGTTGTTGCACGATCGTGCGGTACGCCGCCAGCGCCTTCGCCGTGTCCGCGGCAGCGATCCAGGCGCGCCCCGCGTCGTCAAGGAATTGCGCCCGCAGAAACGGATACTGCGCCGCGGCCGCCGCCTGCCCGTACGCCGTCGCGGCGTCCTTCGGCTTGAGCGCGTTCTCGTAAGCCGCGCCCAACAAGCCGTACGCCTGCGCCCGGAAATCTTTGTCCGCTGTGGGCGCGTAGCGCTGCAACACGTCGATCGCCTGTTGCGTCTGCCCCTGCGCCAGCCGTACCTGCGCCAGCAGAATGGCGCCCTCCTGCGCGGCATGCGTGCCGGAGTAGTTCTCCACGACCTGCGCGAGTACGCTCGCCGCCAGTGGATAATTCTTGGAGTCGAGTGCCAGGCGGCCTTGCTCGAGCTGGCTCCCAGCGTTGCGCTCGGCGGTCTTGGTCGTCAGCAAATTCCAGGCGAACAGTCCGGCCGCGAGCGCGAGCACCACGGCGGCATATGTCGCCACTTGGCGATGGCCCTTGATCCACTCGGTGAGCCAGGTCAGCGCGGTGGCTTCCGCTCCTGCCGGTTGTCCTGCGCTCGTCACCGTCGTCGCCATTCGCTGACCTCCATAACCTGCTTCTCGCCGTGCCCCTGGGGTGACTCGAACACCCGGCCAACGGTTTAGGAAACCGCTGCTCTATCCACCTGAGCTACAGGGGCGTAAACCTCGGAATCTAGAAGGGTTACGCATAGTGTAGCAAGGCCTCCACTCGCTCGCCCCGCAGCCGCTCACGCCCCTTCAGCAAATCCAGCTCGATGAGAAAGGTGAACCCGACCACATCGGCGCCGTGCGCCCGCACCAACTTGGCCGCCGCCTCGGCCGTGCCGCCCGTGGCCAAGACATCGTCCACGATCAGCACGCGGTCGGCCCGGGTCATCGCATCGCGGTGCATCTCCAGCGCATCGGTCCCGTACTCGAGCGCGTATTCGACGCGCCCGCGGGCCGCCGGCAGCTTGCCGGGCTTGCGGATGGGCACGAGGCCGGCGTCCAGCGCCAACGCGACCGGCGCACCCAGCAGGAACCCGCGAGATTCGATCGAAACGACGCGTGTGGCCCCGGCGCCGGCGAACGGCGTCGACATCAACTCCACCGCCCGCCGGAACGCCCTCGGGTCGAGCAGCAACGGTGTGATGTCCTTGAACAGGATCCCCGGTTTGGGAAAATCGGGCACGTCGCGGATGGTGCGGTAGATGTCTTGGACGCTGATCGTCGCAGTCACGGGGAGCCTCTCAACTACCTGATATCGAAAGCGTTCGGGATCAACAGCTCATGTGGAACATCGCTTCTTTCCACACGCTCGACCCGCGCCTGGGCCGGCCCCCGCCCCAGGACGCGCTCGAGCTCTTCGAGCGCCTGGGGCGGCCCGGCGGCGATCACTTCCACGGAACCATCGCTCTGGTTGCGCACGAACCCGCGGAGTCCCAGCCGGTCGGCCTCGCGCCACGCGAACCAGCGAAACCCGACTCCTTGGACCCGCCCGTAGACGAGAAACCGCAGCGTGACCATGCCGGCCGCTTCACCCCTGCCGCCCCTGTGACGCCCGCCGCCGGTGCCACCAGACGTATAGCACCGCGAGGAGCGCCAGGAAGGGCACGACAATCAGCACGGCCCGTCCGGTGTAGCGCCGGGCTTCCTGGTCGAGCACCGCGAGGATCACGTCTTCCCGGCTCCCGATGAACCAGCCGATCCACGTGAGAATCGCGCACCAGACGAGCGCGCCGAGCCCCGTGAAGAGCACAAACCGCTTCAGGCTCATCCGGGCAATCCCCGCGGGAATCGAGATCAGGTGACGCACGACGGGCAGCATCCGCCCCATGAATACACTGATCTCGCCGTGGGCCGCAAAGTAGCGTTCCGAGCGATCCAGCCCCTTCTCGGTGAGCAACGCGTATTTCCCTAGGCGCAGAAAGAACGCGCGGCCCAGCCAGCGCGCGAGCCCGTAGTTCGCGAGCGAGCCGAGAATGCTCCCCAGCACGCCGCACGCCAGCGCCAGCAGGAAATCCATCTCGCCTTTCGCCACAAGGTATCCCGCCGGCGGCATGACGAGCTCGCTCGGCAGCGGCAGAATCGACGACTCGACGGCCATGAGGACCACGATCCCGGGGTACCCGAGGTCGCGGAACCGCTCGAGCAGCCACTGGATGAACGACTCAAGCATCGAAGCCGTGCTCCCCGAGCAAAGGGACGAACCGGGCGGTGCCCAGCGGCGTGTGGCGCAGCTCGCCGCCCGCCCCGGCGCGCTCGACCAGCGTGAGCGTCTGGGCGCCGCGCACGCCCAGCGGGATCAGCAGTCGGCCCCCGGGCGCGAGCTGCTCCACGAGCGGGGGCGGCACGTCGGGACCGCCCGCGGTGACGAGGATCGCGTCGTATGGTGCGTAGGCGCTCCAGCCGAGCGTCCCGTCGCCCAGCAGGACCGAGACGTTGGTGACCAGCGCTTCGCGCAGCGCGCGCTGGGCCGCGAGGGCGAGCGCCTGCACCCGCTCTACCGAAAACACGGTCGCGGCGAGAGCGGCGAGCAGCGCGGTCTGGTATCCCGACCCGGTCCCGATCTCGAGCACCCGCTCCCTGCCCCGGAACCGCAGGGCCTCGAGATAGCGGGCCTGGGTGTACGGCTGCGAGATGGTCTGTCCCTTCCCGATCGGCAGCGCGGCATCCTCGTACGCGCGGTGCCGGACCGCGTCGGGGACGAACAGATGGCGCGGCGTTTCGGCGAACGCCTTGAGGACGGCCAGGTCGCGGATGCCCTGCGCGCGCAGCGTCTCGACCAGCCGCGCCCGATAGCCCGCGAACGTGTCGCCCGGTCCGCTCAGTCGCCCGGGAACCACTTCCGCACCACTTCGATGAGCCTGTAGTTGGTCATATCCATGTGGAGCGGCGTCACCGAGATGTAGCCGTCACTCGTGGCCCGAAAATCGGAGTCGGCGCCGCCGGTCCACGTGATGCGACCGCCGCCGATCCAGTAGATCTCCTTGCCCCACGGGTCCTTCATGAGCGCGATTTCCTCGCTGAATACGCGGCTGCCCAGGTGGGTCACCTTGACGCCCTTCACGTCGCCGCCGGGAATGGCGGGAAGGTTGATGTTCAGGAGCGTCTCCTTTGGGAAGTCCTTCACGGCCACGATGCGCTGCAGCAGCTCGCGCAGGCCGTCCTTATGCGTCCCGAGCGTGTCCAAGTCGGAGCCGGCGTATGATACCGCGATGCTGGGGATGCCGGCGACCAGGCCCTCCATCGCCGCGGCCACGGTGCCCGAGTAGAACACGTCCTCGCCCATGTTCTGACCATGGTTGATTCCGGAGATCACGAAGTCCGGCTTGTCGTGCATCAGCGCCCCGATGGCGAGCAGCACGCAGTCCGTCGGGGTACCGTCCACCTGGAACGCGCCGTCCGGACGCCGCGTGGCCCGCACCGGCCGGTGCAGCGTGAGCGAGTGCGACGTGCCGCTCTGCTCCCGATCCGGGGCGACGACCGTCACCTGGCCGAGCGTGGTGCATACTTCGCCCAGGACCGCGAGGCCGCGTGCCAGGATGCCGTCGTCGTTCGAGATCAGGATGTTCATCGCGCTCCGAAAATGATATGTCGCCCGTAGCGCGTGAAGACCCGCGCCTGGCGCCACGTATCCGCCCAGCGGCGGAAATGACTCTGCTGCCCCTGGTAGACCGTGGGCACCCGCACGGACCGCACCCGCACGCCCTGGGCCAGCGCCGCGAGCAGGAACGCCGTCTCGAAGTCGTAGCTGTGCTCGGCGGGTCGGATCGCCACGGCGAGCGGCCGGGCGATGGCCCGGAATCCGGTCTGCGCGTCGGGAACCGTCACGCCCCCGACGCGGGACGCGAGGGCGGCGGAGAGCCAGTTGGTGCAGCGCCGTGCCAGGGGCATCGTCGGGCCGCGGGCGCGGGCCCCCAGCACCAGATCGGCGGCGCCGCTCCGGACCGGAGCCACGAGCCGGGGAATCTCCTCCGGGGGGTGTTGCCCGTCGGCATCGATCGTGACGATGACGCGAGCCCCGTCCGCGAGCGCGCGCTCGATCCCGGTCCGCAGGGCCGCCCCTTTGCCGTGATTGTGCCGGTGCACCAGGACGACCGCCCCCTGGTCCCGCCCCGCCGCCGCCGTCCCGTCGGTCGAGCCATCGTCTACAACGTACACGGTTGCGTCCGGCACGGCACGAAGCACCCGGGCCACGACGTCGCGAATGGTGGCTGTGGCCTGGTAGGCGGGGATGACGACGGCCACGCCCCGACGTGGGGGCGGCTCAGCGCGCCCCGGCATTCGGCGGGGCGCTCCCTTCGAGGATGGCGAGGACGGACTTGAGCTCGGCGCGCAGGTCTTTGACCGTCTGGGTCGCGAGCGCGCGCCGTGCCTCCGGCTTGAGCTCACCCGAGCGACGATATTGCTCGATCCTCTGGCGAGCGCCCTCGATGGTGTACTTTTCCGTGTAGAGCAGGTGCTTGACCAGCATGATCAGCTCGATCTCGCGCCGCTGGTACACGCGGTTGCCGGAGCGGTTCTTGGCGGGGTTCAAAAAGCGGAACTGGCTTTCCCAGTAGCGCAGCACGTGCGGCTTCAGATCGGTGAGCTGGCACACCTCGCCGATCGAAAAGAATTCTTGGACGGGTTGCGGCGCGCTCATCCCCCCCCCCACTGCTCCGGCTTCAAGTCCCGCTCCATCAGGTCGGCCACGGCCCTCCCGGGCGACTTGCCGTGGAACAGCACGGCCGCCACCTCGCGCGCGATCGGGAGCTCCACTCCGTGACGCTCCGCGAGCGTCACCGCCGAGCGCGCCGTGTTCACGCCCTCGGCGACGCTGGCCCGCCCGGCCAGCGCCTCCTCCAGCCGCTTCCCGCTACCGAGCTCGACGCCCAGCTGATGGTTGCGCGACAGGGGGCCCGTGGCGGTGAGGATAAGGTCTCCCATCCCCGCGAGCCCCGCAAACGTCGCGGGCTCCGCCCCGAGCGCCACGCCCAGCCGCGTGATCTCGGCCAAGCCCCGCGTGATCAGGGCGGCGCGCGTGTTGTGACCGAGTCCCAACCCCTCGAGCATTCCCGCGGCGAGCGCGATCACGTTCTTGAGCGCGCCCGCCAGCTCGACGCCGACCACGTCCGTGGCGGAATACACGCGGAAGTAGCCGCTCGAGAAGACCTGCTGCACACGCTGCGCCACCGCGTGGTCCCGGGCCGCCGCCACGACCGCCGTGGGCTGTCGCGCGTACACCTCTTGCGCGAACGACGGCCCCGACAGCACGGCGACCGGCGTGCCCTTCGGGAGCACTTCCCCGAGGACGCAGGACGGCGTGGTGAGCCGCTCGGGCTCGAGCCCCTTGGACACGCTCACCACCAGCGCGCCCCGGACCATGCGCGCGCTCGCCCGCGTCATGACCTCCCGCACGGCGTGCGACGGACCGGCTGACACGACCACGTCGGCCTCGTGCACCGCCGCTCCGAGGTCGCCCTGGGCCGCGAGCGCGGGCGCGAGGGGAGCGCCCGGCAGGAACATGTGGTTCATGTGCTCGCGGTTGACGCTTTCGACCACCTCGGGCTCCCGCGCCCACAGTGTCACCGCGGCGAGCTCGCCTTTGCGGGCCAGCAAGTCCGCGAGCGCCGTTCCCCAGGCGCCGCCGCCGATGACGGCGATCTTGGTCACGGGCGTACGCGGCTGAAGCCGCGGCTCGGCCCTGCCGCTGAAGCGGCGAGCCCGTTTAAGGGCAGACGCCGAGCCGCAAGTTTACTCGCGCACTTCACGCCGCCACGCCCTTTCTCGTGCGGAACCGATTCTCGGTGCCCTGTCGCAACCGCTCGATATTACGCCGATGCGCGTACACGAGCAGCAACGCCAGGACGATGGCCGCCCAGAGCGTGTACGGCTCGCCTGGCTCGGTGACCCATACCCACAGGGGGAACAGCAGCGCCACCGTCAGGGAAGCGACCGACACGTATCCCGAGAGCCACAGTGTCGCGCCCCAGATGACGAGCGAGATCAGGACGGCCAGGGGTGCCATGGCCAGGAACACCCCGGCCGCCGTCGCGACGCCTTTCCCGCCCCGGAAGCGCACGTAGGGTGAACACATGTGCCCCAGCACCGCGGCGATGCCCAGGGCCACCGTGAACCACGCGGGCCCGTTGGACCAGGGACCGAGAATCGCGACCGGGACGACGCCCTTGGCCACGTCGATGAGGCCGACCGGGATCGCGTAGCGCCAGCCCAGCACGCGGTATACGTTCGTGGCGCCGAGGTTCTGGGAGCCGTGCTGGCGCAGGTCGATCCCGCGCCCCAGCTTGCCCGCCAGGTAGCTGGTGGGCGTGGCGCCGAGCAGGTAGGCCAGGACCAGCATCGCGACCAGCCCATAGTCGTTCATCGGCGTGCGGTCTCGCGCCTACGGCGGAATTTGAGGTTCAGGGGCGACCCGGTGAAGCGCCAAGCTTCGCGGAAGCCGTTGGCGAGATAGCGCGTGTACGACTCGGGGATCGCCTCAGGCCGGTTCGAGACGATGGCGAACCGCGGCGGGGCGGTGCCGATCTGGGACGCATACAGCAAGCGCACCGACTCCCCCACGGGCTGCGGCGGCTGCTGGCGGTCCACCAGCCTCCCCAGCACCCGGTTCACCTCCGCCGTGGGCACCCGCTTGTCACGCTCCTCGGCGACCTCCACGATCAGCTCGAGCAGCTTCGGCACCCGTTGCCCGGTCTTGGCCGACAGATAGAGGAACGGGATGAACTCGAGGAACGGCGCCCGATCCTTGAGCTCGCGCTCGCCCCGCACCGCGGTGTTCGTCTCCTTCTCTTCGATCAAATCCCATTTGTTCACGGCCACGATGATCGCCGCACCGCGCTCCCAGGCATCGTTGGCGATCTTCAGGTCCTGGACGTGCATCCCGTCCAGGGCGTCCACCACCAGGACGCACACATCCGCGCGCTCCATGGCGCGCGCGGTGCGGAGTGTCGAGTAGAACTCGATGTCGTCTTCCACCTTGCTGCGCTTGCGCAGCCCGGCCGTGTCGATGAACACGAGGGTGCGTCCTTCATAACTGAGCGGCGTGTCGATCGCGTCCCGCGTCGTGCCGGGCTCGTCCGCCACCACCAGCCGCTCCTCGCCCAGCAAGCGGTTCACCAGGCTCGACTTGCCCACGTTCGGGCGACCCACGACCGCCACATGGATCTCGGCCGCCTCGCTCGCCTCCGGAGCCGCGGGCAAGAGCTCCACGACGCGGTCCAACAGATCACCCGAGCTCTTGCCGACCGCGGCGGACACGGGGAACGGATCCCCCAAGCCGAGCTCGTAGAACGCGAGGTGCCGCGTGTCCTGTGGCAGCTGGTCGGCCTTGTTGGCCACCAGGATCACCGGACGGCGGGCTTTCCGGAGGTACTGCGCGATCTCCAAGTCCGCAGGGTGCACGCCCGCTTCGACATCGACCAGGAACAACACGACATCGCTCGCGGCCACCGCCGCCTCGACCTGGGTCCGGATGGCGCGGTTGAGCTGGTCCTCGGCGCCCGGCACCATCCCGCCCGTGTCCACCAGCCAGAACCGCCGTCCGTTCCACTCGGCCGCGCCGAAATGCCGATCGCGCGTGACCCCCGGCCGGGCGTCCACGATCGCGTCCCGACCCCCCACCAGTCGATTGAACAGCGTCGACTTGCCGACGTTGGGCCGCCCGATGATCGCTACCGTCGGGGTGCCCCTCATCCCTGCCCCGCTCCGAACGCGGAACGCGGAAGTGGGAACGCGGAACGAGAGGCGGCTGCGTCCGTTCCGCGTTCCGCGTTCCGCGTTCCGCGTTCACCCAAGGCATCCGCAAAGTCATACGACAGGCGCACAGGCACGGGCAGGCGCGCCGCCAGCTCGTCGGCACTTACGTCGTCGACGAATACGAGGTCGTCGTTCACGGACTCGGCTGGAAGCAACACGAAGTCCAGGTCCGTCCGTCCCACGAGTGCACGCTCGATCGCCGTGGCCGGCAAAAGCCCCGCCGTCGTCACCGACGGGCCGAACAACGTGTTCTCGACCACGATCAGTTCGAACGAGCCGCCGGTCGTCGACGCGACGTCGGCCAGCACCTGCGGCATCAAGGGACCCATGGCCCGACCCGTGACGACCCCGATGCGCTTCCCCGCCAGGTCGGGAAGCTGATCGACGGCCGCCGCGATCCTGGTCTGCAGAAACCGCACCGCGCCGACACCGTTCTCGCGCTGCTCGAAGTCGCCGTACCACTCGGGGCCCGGGAGCGGCTCGCCCGCCTGGAGGTACAGATCGTCCGCCCCGTAGCACCACGGCTCGCCCCGCTCGGCCAGCGCCCGCGTGGCCATCCGATCCACGGTCGCGAGCGCCGCCCGGCACTCGGGCACCGTCGGCTCCCGTACCAGCTCGCGCTTCGAGAACTCGGTGAGCGCCACCGGCACGACCGACACCGATACTACCGCCGCCCCCAGGCCGTACAGGTCGCCGAGCGTGCGCTCCAGCGCCGCACCGTCGTTGACCCCCGGAACGAGCACCACCTGGGTATGAAACGCGATGCCACGCTCCGCAAACCAGCGCAGCTGGGGGATGATGTCCGGGGCTTCTGGGTTCTTCAGATTCGTGAGCGGCGCGAAATTGCCGTAGCGGAACGACAGGCGGTAGTCGTCATCCCGGATGTAGAGTGGCGACCTCAGACCCTCGGGATTGCCGTCCACGAAGCAGAAGTCGCAGTGGTTGCCGCAGCGTCGGATGCGCGGCGGTTCGAGCGTGACACCCATCGGAAGGCCTTCCGGGCGCTCGATGTCGTATGCGACCTCCTGCCCCGTCGCCATTCGGGCCGCGAGCACGAAGCGGTCATCCGCCGTGAGAAACTCCCAGTCGAGGAAGTCCTCCAACGCCCGGCCATTAACGGCCAGGAGCTCCGTTCCCGGGGCGAGCCCGAGCTCGGCGCCAAGGGAGTCGGGCGCCACCGACTGGATGCGAATCATGCCGCCTGAACCTGACCTTCAAGGACTTTGTGAGGCCAGACGTCGCAACCCCAACGCGGGCCAGAACTTCCGATAGGTCAGAAATATGATCTATGAAGCGCGGTAGCGCCAGCCGGCAATTCGCTTGCCGCCGACCTGGAGCTCGAACGCGTGGCTCTGGCGGGGCGAGAGGGAAGGCACGTCGTGAGGGGCCGTCGCGACGACCTGGCCCGAGGCGTCGACGAACTCGACGGTGAGGTGGAATGGCGACGAAGGCGTGGACTTGAGGTTCAGCGCAGCCGCTGCCAACGACGCGCCGGCCGTGTCGGCGACGAAGCTCGGCACGGAGATCTCCACGGCCAAGCCGGAATCGGCTCGGGCGACGTACGCCTTGGTCGAATCGCGCCTGCCGCTGAAATCCCATCCCGCAGCCACCAGCTTGAGGGACGCCCGATTGAGCGGGTCGAGCCCGAGCAGCCGCTGCGCCACGGGCAACAGCGAGGCCGAATCTCGCAGCTGGTAGTAGGCCACGGCGAGGGAGAACAGGGCGTCGCGGCGGTACGGGTTCCTGGCGAGCCCCAGGGTCAGCGCACGCGCGCCGGCGCGGTAGAGACCTTGTTCCACCATGCGCGTGCCCGGCCCGAACAGCGCATCGGCCTCGAGGTCGGGGGCGTGGACGGCCAGTGAATCGAATGCGGCGGCGGCGCGCGCCCAGCGGCCACTCTGCGCGTACAGGGTCGCGAGCGAGATCTCCGCCTCGGGGTCCGCGGGGTACGCCGCGACGTATTCCGAGAGCGCGTCGATTGCCGGTGCGAAGGCAGCGGCCAGCGCGCTCGAGTCGGCGGCGATCTGTCCCAGCGCGGCGGCGAGCTGCGCGCGCCGCTGCGCCACGGCTTGGGCCCGTGCCGTGGAATCGCGTGTGAACAGCTGCTGGTCGGCCGGAGCGAGACGTGTGCCGCGGGCCTTACGCGACCGAGAGGAGGCCACAAGCCGGGCCAGCACCGTGGAGTCGGTCGCGATCCCCCGTTGCATGGAGTCGAGACCGGTCCGCAACCGCAGCGCCCGCTGAGCCGCCGGGTGCCCTTGGACTTTGCGCACCACGAGGTGCCAGGCGTTCGCGACGGCGTCCCGCTTGTCTCGCGCAAAGGCGGTGTCCGTGCCGGCCGTCTTCGCGGCGAGCCGATAGTAGGCGAACGCCGAATCGTCGTTGCCCCGGCTCGCGAACAATGCCGCCGCTGCGGCCAGGGGCTTCGGGTTGGCGGGCTCGAGCCGCGTCGCCAGGCGCAGCAGGGCCAGACCGGAGTCCTGCTTTCCGTCTTGCCACGCGGCAAGGCCATTGTTGAGCAGCTCGCCCCAGAGATCGTGACGGTACGCTGCGATGTCGTCCGCGCACTTGGGCGCGAGTGCGAGCGCCCGGGCCAACGCCGTATCCGCACCCGCAACATCGCTGGTCGTGACCCCCAGGCGGCCGAGATAGTACCAGGCGGCGGGGTTCGCATCCTGTTTATCCTGGACAATGGCTTCGGTGAGAAGTCGCTTCGCCTGAGCGAGCTGCTGGTCGCGCGACTCGGGCTTCTCGGCCGCGGCTTTCAGTGCTGCTATCGCGTTGTTGATCTTTGAGTTAGCCGGAGGCAGGTCGCACGGAGTCCCCGGTGGTATCCACCCCCCTTGAGCCGGGAGCGAGGCGGCCGGCGCGAGCGCGAGGGCCAGGAGAGCCGCGACGACACGCATGGCGCGCTAGACATGGCGCGTCGGGGAGCCGCTGTCAACTCCAGGAAAACGTGACCACGGCCCCCGCCGCGAGCGCATACCGGAACGACTGTCCCGACCAACGCACCGCGAAGGTCCGCTCCTGGGCGCCCGCATTCACTACGATCAGCGCCTTCGAGCCGTCGTCCGGGTTCCGGAAGGCCACCGTTT
>QHTP01000049.1 GCA_003220855.1 Gemmatimonadota bacterium | reverse complement strand
CGATCCCAGGATGAGAGTGTCCGCGATCCCCACCACTTCGGCCACCACCGACGTCGAATCGATCCGCAGGTACTGCCGGATCAGCCGCTCGGTCTCCGGCCCATCGCCCACCTGGTGGGCGAACGCGATGAGATGCCCGATCGCCGGGGAGAAGCGGGGATCGAGGTCGAGCACGCGGTCGAACGCCCCGCGCGCCTCGCCCACGCTCTGATCGAACAGATCGCCGAAGTGGTAATAGAACTCGCCCAACACGTACCACGCCTGAGGATAGTCCGGCGCGCTCTCCGTCGCGCTCTTGAACCGGGCCAGCGCCGCTAGGCCGTCGCCGTGCGCCAGGAGCTCGGAGAATCCGTCGAGCAGCAGGCTGTCGGCGCCGGACAGGCCGCGCTGGTGCAGCATCGCCCCCCTAAGCGGCGGCCCGAACCCCTGCTCGGTGGGGTCCACCTGCGCCGCGACCAGGGCGAGCCGCAGGCGCCCGATGGCGAACCCCGTATCGGCACGGATCACGCGCGTGTACCCGTCGCGCGCCGTGCGGTAGTCGCCGCGCCGAAAGGCCGCTTCAGCGTTGAGGTACGCCGCGAGCGCGTCGGGTCCGCCGTTCGGGAGCGTCACGTCGGGACTGGGCGTGAACTCCGGATAGAGCTGGGCCCACACCCGGTCCATCATGTCCGACTCGTCCAACCCGACGCGGCCGGTGGCCGTGCCGCTGCGTCGCGCGCGATGGCCCTCGTACAACGTCGCCGTCAACGTGACCGTCGGTCCGGCATACGACACGCTGCCCTGCACGAAAAACCGCGCCCCCAGTCGCTGCGCCAGGTCGCGCGCCTCCTCGTTCGAGGGGGGTGCCGTGCCGGTCTGCGCCACCACTTGCCCGAACGACAGGACGTCGATCACCCGCTCCACGGGCCGGAATCGGGAGACGAAATACTCCGGCAGCTGCGTGGCCGGGTAGGGCGGCGTGCCCAGGACCGCGAACGGCATCACCGCGAGCCGGGGCGGCACGTCGGAGGGCGGTGCCGGGCCCCACAGCATCCGCGCAGCGCCCGCGGCGACGACGACGGCCAGCGCCGCGATCGCCCAGCGCCACCGCCGGGGCCGGGTGCGGTCGAGCGCCGTGATCCACGCGTCGGCCGACCCCGGGCGCTCATCGGGCCGCTCGGCCAGCGGGGCCACGAGCACCGCGGCCTCGCGCGTGGAGAGCTCCGGCCGGGCGGCGCGGAGGGTGCGCGCCAGCGTGGCACGGTCGGCCTTGAAGTCGGCCGACCCGGCGGTGAGCAACTCGAACGCGACGGCGGCGAGCGAGTACAGGTCGGAGCGGCCGTCTACGCGTGCCCCGGCGACCTGCTCGGGGGCCATGTAACCGGGTGTGCCGATCGTGATTCCCGGCTGCGTCAGCGACGTGTCGGCCGAGCCCTCCACGTGCGCGACCCCGAAATCGGCGAGCAGGGCGCGCCCGCTGTCCTCGTCGAGCAGGATGTTCGCCGGCTTCACGTCGCGGTGTACGACGCCGCGGCGGTGGACGTAGCCCAGCGCATCCGCGATCTCGCGCACGCTGCGGAGGATCGCGTCGGTGGTCGGGCGGTCGGAACCGTGCAGGCGCTCCTCCAGGGTCACGCCGCGCACGAACGTCATGATGAGAAAGGTGATGTCGTCCCGGGTGTCGAAGTCGTACACGCGGACGATGTTGGGGTGCTCGAGCCCGGCGCCGAGCGTGGCCTCGCGCCGGAACCGCTCGCGCCGCATGGCGCTGGCCGCGACGTCGGGAGGCAGCACTTTGACGGCGACGATGTGGCCGAGCGTGCGATGGCGGGCCCGGAACACGGCGCCCATGCCGCCGGCGCCGGCGAGACTCACCACCTCGTAGCGGTCGCCCACGGCGCGCTGCACGTCTTCGAGGGCGGGGGTAGGCATGCGGGAGGAGAATGTAGCGGCGCTTGCTGTCGACCGCACCGTGGCCGATAATCGACGCGATGGCCGACTCCCCGCACGTCTCCGTCCGCGTGCTCGGCCCCGCGCGCGTGACGGTGGAGGGCGCCGCGGCGCCCCCCGAGCTGCTGTGGCGCAAGCACCTGGCGCTGCTCGTGTACCTCGCGCGCAGCCCCCGCAAGAGTCGCACGCGTGAGCATCTCCTCGGCCTGCTGTGGAGCGACCGGAACGAGGCGCTCGCCCGCCACTCGCTAAGCGAGGCCCTGCGTGTGCTGCGGCGGGTGCTGGGCGACGCCGCGGTCCAGGCCGACGTCGACCAGGTGCGGCTCGCGACCGACGGCGTCACGCTCGATTGCGACCGCTTCGCCGCGCTCGCCGAGCAGGGGGAATGGGACGCCGCCGCGGCCCTGGTGGAAGGGGAATTCCTCGAGGGACTCGCGCTCCCGGATGCGAATCAGTTCGAAACCTGGCTCGGGGCGGAGCGCACGCTGTGGCGCGCGCAGGGGCTCGAGGCGCTCGTCAAGTCCGCCGAGGCGCGGCTCGCGCGCGGCGACACGGCGGCGGCGGCGCGCGCCGCGCTCGGCGCGGTGGCCCTCGATCCGACGTCCGAGCCGGCGGCGCGCACGGCGATGCGCGCCCTCGCCCTCGCGGGCGACCGGGCGGCGGCCCTGCGCGTCGCCGAGGGCCTCGCGCGCGCGCTCGGTGACGCCCTGGACGCGGCTCCCAGTCCGGAGATGGCGCGTCTGGTGGAGCGCATCCGCGAGGCGCGCATGGGACGCCGCATCCTCGCGGCACCACCGGCGGCCCGGCCGCGCCCGCCCCTGTTCGGTCGCTCGGCCGAGCTCACCGCCGGCGCCGCGGCGTGGGAGCGCGCCAAGGCCGCTCGGGGGCAGGTCGTGCTCGTCCAGGGAGAGCCGGGGGAAGGAAAGACGCGACTGATCGAGGAGCTCGCCGCCCGCGCCCGGCTGGACGATGCGACCGTGGCCGCCGCCCGCGCCGTGCCGACGGATCGAGACCGCGACTGGAGCGCGGTGGCGGGTCTCGTCGCGGCGGGACTGGGAGACGCGCCCGGGCTCGCGAGCGCGCCTTCGCCCGCGCTCGCGAGCCTGGGGAGGCTCAATCCCGACTTGGGCGCACGGTTCCGAGGCGGTCTCGCGGACCCTGCCATGCCCGCGATGGAAATCGGCGACGCATTCGTCGCCGCCGTGATCGCGGCGGCGGCGGAGCGGCCGTTGCTGCTCGTGGTCGACGACGCACAGTGGCTCGACGCCGCGTCGCTCGCGCTCCTCCCCGCCCTGGCGCGCGACACGGCGTCACACCGCGTGCTCTTGCTGCTGAGCGTGGCGCGGGGCGTGCCGGACGGAGAACGCTTCGACGTGCTGCAAGGCCGGCTGGGACGAGATCTCGAGGGTGCGGTGATCCGACTGGGGCGCCTGGACCAGGCGGCGCTGGCAGAGCTCGTCGCGTGGGCCGTGCCGGCGTACGGCGCGGACGAACGGGATCGCCTGGGGCGACGCGTGGAGCGCGACACCGCCGGCATTCCCCTGCTCGCCCTCGCCCTGCTCGAGGCCGTGGCCGCGGGCTATCGGCTCGCCCCCGACGCGCCCGCCTGGCCCTCCGCCGCACGCACCCTCATCGATTCGCTGCCGGGGAGCCTGCCACCCGCTGTGGTCGGCGCGGTGTGCCTGCGGTTCCGCGGGCTCCCGCTCCCCGCACAGCAGGTCCTCGGCGCGGCGGCGGCGCTGGGGGGCCGCGGTGACGTGGCGCGGCTGGCGCGCGCCACCGGCCTCGAGCCCGGCCGCATCGCCCAGGCCCTCGACGTGCTCGAGTGGGACCGCTGGCTCACCGCCGACGCGCAGGGCTACCTTTTCACCGCCCCGATCGAGCGCGACATCGTGTTGCAGGAGATGCTCACGCCCGGCCAGGCCCGCCGCTACCGGGATCAGTCCGTGGCTTGAAGTGCGCTTGAAAGGGCGGGCGCATTACTCCGACTCTGCGAACCAGGAGCCGACCTCCCCACCGACACCGGCCTCCCGCTGCTGCTGCCGTTCAGCCGGCGGCGCAGCCCTGGGCGTGGATCCTCGAGAGTGCCGTGTTCGCCGTGGTGGCGTGGCGCTACGCGGGCTACCTCCCGTGAAACTGCTGGCGTTCCTGGCGCTCGCCGTGTTGGTGCACGGGCCGCTCTCGCCGTTTCTGCCGACGGCGTTCGAGGCGACGCTGCTCTATTACGCGCGCTTCCATCGGCGTGGCTGCTCGCGAGCGGCGCGATCGTGTTCGCGGGCCTCGGGTGGCGGCGCCTGCAGCGCGTCACCGTGCGCGCGACCGGAGGTCACGATGCGAGTCAATCACCCGATTCGTTCGCTCTACCGGGTCCTGTTCCGGAGAGCGGCGACGCGGGGGACGCGGCGTGGTTCCCGCGCCAGCCGTGACATCGTGTGGCGTCTCCGCCACACGCGCGATTGGGACCTGTTGTAGGGCCGCTCCAGCTCGCTGCGCTCCCGACCGCGCCGGCGCGTTGTGGCGGACTCGCTGCGTGGCGCGCTACCTGCGGTGGGTCTAGGCACCACTTTTCAAGGTCCCCGAGTGCGGGTTCAGCGTATCAGCTCCGAATTTCGATCCCAGGTGGCAGCGTTCGGCTTCTGGAGCGCACTGCGGGCGTTCGTGCTGCGCGCCATCCAGCGCGTGATCGACTTCAAGGTGCTGCGGGCGCTGTGCATCACCGTGGTCGCTCCGAGCTTCCTGGAGCTCCCGGCCGGAATGAGCGCCGACTTTCTCGACCGCGAGACATTGCGGCGCATGACCGCGGACGCGAAGTACGATCTGACCGCGGAGTTCCTGGACGACGCCCTGGCCAAGGGCGACGAGTGCTACGCCATCGTCGACAGAGACCAACCGGCAGCGTACGGCTGGTACGCGCATTCGCCGACGCTGATGAGCGATGGACTGCTGGTGCAGTTCGACCCCGCCTACGTCTACATGTACAAGGGCCTCACGCTCGAGGCGTACCGCGGCCGTCGGCTCTATGCGATCGGGATGACGCGCGCCCTCGCCGCCTGCCAGGCCCGGGGCTTCAAGGGACTGGTCTGCTACATCGAGGCCGACAACCTCAATTCGCTCAAGTCGGCTTATCGCATGGGATACGTCGATTTCGGCCGGGTCTTCATCATAAAGATGTTGGGACGGTATGTGACCTTCCGGACGCCCAGCTGCGCGGCTCTGGGCTTCGGCATTGCCCCCGCAGGGCGCAACGGTGACCCCGGCCGGGGCGCGGCCGCGCCGCCCAATCGCGTGCCGGGATCGACGCCATGATCCGGGCTCATCTGAGGAAGGAGCGTTCGCACGCCATGCCAGACGAAGGCGCGTTCTTCCACCAGGTGCGGGCACTCGTCCACCAGTCCCGGACGGTCCTCGCCCCCTATTTGAGTGGCGACCACACCTTCGATGTGGCTGCACACGAGCTGGCGCCCGTCGTTCGCGCGTTCTTGCAGCACCCCGCCCCCGGTCCCGCCCCCGTCCGCGAGCCGCAGCCACCCCCCGCGACCCCCTTTTGGTGGCGCCTGACGATCGGGCGGCTGTCGTTCAAGCGACCCGCACCCCCCGACACAAGCGCTGGCTCCGACCTGGACTTGTGGGTGAGCGCGCTCGCCACGGGCCACGCGTACTGGGACGAGAAAAAGGTGCGCGCCGTGTTCACGGAGGCGCTGCGGATCGCGCAGAGCGAGCACGCGGGCGCCTGATGAGGCGACCACGACATCACCGCGGAGTTCGACGTCCAGTAGCGAGCAGCCGCCGTACCCGGTCGAACACCCCGTGCCACATCGCCCGTGTCAGTTTACCGGTATTGGTGTTTTGCCGGCTCGGATGGTACGACGCCACGAGGGCGACGCCGTTGGGGAGTGTGGTCACGGCGCCGTGCGCGAAGATCGGGCGGTCGCGCGGCTCGAGCGTCGCCCACCACCCGGCGGCCTTGAGCCAGTTGTCGTGCGCGATCCGGCCGAGGGTGAGCACCACCCGCACATGAGAGAGCAGCCGGATGTCGGCGGCGAGGTACGGGCGGCAGCGCTCCAGCTCGCCGCGGCTCGGCTTGTTGTCGGGCGGCGCGCAGCGCGCGGCCGCGGTGATGTAGCAATCCTCGAGCGTCAGCCCGTCGTCGCGGGAAACCGATTGCGCCCGGCTGGCGAACCCGTACCGGTGTAGCGCCGCGTACAGCCAGTCGCCGCTCGAGTCGCCCGTGAACATGCGGCCCGTGCGGTTGGCGCCGTGCGCCGCCGGTGCCAGCCCCACGACGAGCAGGCGCGCCCTCGGGTCGCCGAACCCGGGGACCGGCTTTCCCCAGTATGTCCAATCGAGAAATTCGCGCTTCTTGTCTCGGGCGAGACGGTCACCGCCTCGACCGCCAGCTCGGCGCCGAGCAGCTAGGGGCGGATCCGGGGGGGAGCAGCGGCGGCGGCGGTCAGCATGCCGGCGGCCGCCAGCGCCGTGTAGGTGTTGACCTGACCAACGCTCGGGTGCGGGCCGAGCAGCGGGTTCGCTTCCCGGAACCCGGGCCATCCCCGGCGGGCCAGATCGCGGGTCTGCGCCGCGTCGACCAGCAGGGCGACGGCGAACGCGCTCGCGAGCGCGGTGTGTGTAGTCGTCCACGAGCGGCGCGCGGGTAGCTCGGCGACCCCCAGCGTGCTCCACGACACGCGTGCCGCCAGCGGACCGACGCCACTGGGCGTTTGCGGCTGCGACGGCATCGTCAAGAGCGTGGCGGCCACAGACCGGTGCCGCCGGGGCGTACCGGAGGCCAGCGTGAATGCTGCAAGATCCCTTGCAGCTTGCTGCGCCGGAGCCCGGCGTGGCAAGGCGGCGAGGGAACCTACCGCGAGTAGCACGATCGCAACGTGTCGCATACGCGGTATTGCGTATGCGCAAGGGCAGTGCCACGCGGAGAGCCGGCGGGGTGCTTGCACTCCGCCATGATTAGGGCGCATTGCGGCTTCATAAGTGTGGCGGCCGCGAGACACTTCCGCTAGAGCGGCGGAAGGGGGCCGGCCCTGGCGCTTCCCGCCCGGCTGCTACGCCGCGGCGCCCTGCTGGAGCCGGTAGCGGTCGAGGATGCCCGCGGCGATGCGTTCGGCGTTCGCGAGAATCGTGAGACTCGTGTTCACGGCGAGGGAGGATGGGATGCACGCCCCGTCGCTCACGTACAGGCCGGGGCAGCCGAACACCTCGCCATGCGCGTTGACGACTCCGGCCGACGGGGCATCCGCCATGCGGCAAGATCCCACCTGGTGGGCGGTCGAGAAATGCACGCCCTCTTCGGGCGCGAGACTCTTGTCGAGAAAATCCGTTCGCACCAAGCGACAGCCGTTGCGGACCAGGATCGACTCGAGCAGCCGCTGGGTTTCGCCGTGGTAACGCTCGAGCCCCGAGGAGAGCGGCAGCGACACGCGCGCGTCGCCCGCGTCCGACAGCTCGAGCGCGGCGCCCGGCGGCGTCAACCCGAATGCCGCGATTACGATCATGCGCCGGCGCATCCGTCCCATGAGCTCCACGTGGGGCGTGCCCCACCAGGCCGGATCCCGGCGATCGCCCTCGAGGTGCATGCGCGCCGCCGAGACGAGCATGAGAGGGAACCTTCACGCTGCCGTTGTAGGCGATGTTCCGTCCGACGTGCTCGCTCAAGAACGGCAGCCGGGCCCGCGAGCGGAGCAGCAGGCTCGCGCTGCCCACCGTCCCCCCGCCGAGCACGACGATGCGGGCGACGAAGCGGAGCTGCTCGCGCTCCCCGGTGCGCCGCTGGCAGAGGACCTGGTAGCGGTACGGAAGATCCGTCAGATGCCGTGCCTTGCCCCGATGCACGCCCGGCAGCGGCACGATCGACAGCGCCTCGAGGTCGGTCTCGATCTCGGCACCGGCCGCGACTGCTTGCGGCAAGTAGTTCAAGAACAGCGACTGCTTCGCTCCGTAAAC
>QHTP01000360.1 GCA_003220855.1 Gemmatimonadota bacterium | reverse complement strand
GGAAGCGCTCGGGGTCGGGATAGGTGATGTCGGTCAGGGGGTGCCAATGATTGCCGCCCTCGAACCCAATCGCGGGGCAGCCTTTCGTCGGATCGTAGATGCCGGCGTAGAAAGCGATCTGGGCGAGCACCACAGCGCCGTTGTACAGCTTGCGCGTCGTCGCGTCCGCGGCGAGACCTTCCGCGATCACCGCTGTTCGCTCTCCCACGTCGAGCCGCTCGAACGCCCGCCCGCCGAACCGCCGCGCGGCACGCCGGGAGAGATCGGCGGCGAAGAAACCCGCGTATTGGGCGAACGGGTAGGCCGGGTCGGTGTGCGCGCGCACCAGATCGGGATCGTCCTGCGGGGCGTCGGGAATCACCGCCGTCACGAAGGCGCGCAGCACGCGGTCGACGAGGCCGTCATCGTCGTCGAACACCTGCGGGTATGCGCTTGTCAGTACGCGCATGGGCGTGCAAGCGGCGGCGAGTCCGGCGGCGATGAGACCCAGCTGGCGCAGGGCGTGGCGGCGAGGCATGGCGTTCGTGCGCGTCTCCGTTCGAGGCGCGCATACGATAGACAGGGCTCCTTAAGGCTCCGTGAAGTGGAGTCTGGCGATCCTCAAGCGGGTGCTCAGCCCGCGGCCTCCAAAATCCGCCGGCGCTGCCCGGCGGTGACCATGTCCCGCTCGATCACGTCGCGCACTATTCGGGCGACGAACGAATAGCCGCGCGGCTCGGCGCTGAGCAGGCGGGCCCACTCGAGCTCGTCGAGCGCGCCATCCAGGGCCTCCGCACCCACGCCCGAGGTCCGTCCCAGCACGGCCGCCGGCACGCGACCGCCGAGCACGGCCGCCGCGGCGAGCACCTGCTGGGCGGGCCCCGACAGCTTGCCGAACAGGACACGGATCGCCGCGACGACGGCGTCGGGCAGCTCCCCGGCGAGTGTCTGATCGAACGTCTGCAGCGGCTCGGGCCATGCGCCGCCCACCTTCTGCAGATCGAGTCCCGCCGCCACCGCCTCGAGCAGCGCGACCACGAGCAACGGGATTCCGGCCGAGTCTGTCGCCACGCGACGCGTCACGCGGTCCAGCTGCACGTCATCAAATGAAGAAAGCGCCCAGTGCGCCAGGACCCGCACCGCCTCTCCCGAAAACGCACCCACGCGGACGGCCGCGCCCTCGAGCTCGCGGCCGATCCGGGAACGCAGCTCATCCAGCTCCACGCGGGGCGGGCGCGGCGTCACGGTGTACACGACGAGCAGGGCCGACCGCGCGAGGTCCCGCGCCGCCGCACCGAGGACGAGCAGCGACTCCTGATCGGCGGGCGGCGCTGTCGGCGCGGGCCCGAAAGCGGGGCTCCCCCCCGGCCCAACGACGCGCGACTTCCCCATAGGCGCGACAGAGATCGGTCCTTCCTCCCGTGCGCTCCAGCAGGCGCGCCAGGCGCCACTGGGCGGGCGCCGCGAAGGCCCAGTCCACCTCCGCCGGCTGAGGGTCGCCCTTGGGGTAGCCGATCACGGCCACCGCCGGATGCCGTTCGCGCCGGCAGGCGATCCACGCCGCCACCAGCTGCTCGAGCTCGCGGGCGCGCCCCACGAGCGGGGTCCGCCTCGGCTCTCCCCCGGCGCTCGCGGCACCGCCCCCCCCGCCCCCCTTGGGGAGGCGCCAGGTCCGCTCCAGCCGCACCTGGGTCGCGAGCGCCCGGGTGTCGGGCGCCGGCTCCGTGCCCAGCTCGCGCGCGAGCCGGGCGGCGAAGGCGTCGAACTGCTTCAACGCCCCAGCCCGATCACCGGCGAGCGCAAGGCCGCGCATGAGCGCCCGCAGCGCCGCTTCCGACTCCCGGTCGAGCGCGAGGGCACGTTCGCCCAGCTCGAGTGCCCCCGCGACGTCTCCCCCGGCGAGCAACAGCTCCGCCCCGCACAGCAGAGCCTCCACCGAGCGCCGGCGCCAGTGCTCGCGCTCGGCCGCCAACCAGTCGTCAAACTGGGACGCTCCCTTGATGCCGAATCCCTCGAGGAACTCTCCCCTGATCAGCGCGACCGCCGCCGCAAAATCCCTGGCGGCCAGGAATGCTTCGAGCTGCTCCGTATCGAGCTGGACGCCGCCGGGCCGGAGCGACACCCGCGTGCTGTCGGAGACGACGCCCTCATCGCCCGCGTACCCGCGCAGCAGGCTCAGCGCGGTATTGAGGGACTGGCGGGCCTTGGACTCCGGCTTGTCGCCCCACAGGAGGCCGATGAGGTGCTCGCGGGTTCGCGTCCCCTCGGGCGAGCGCGCCAGGTACACGAGCAGCGCGAGGTTCTTGGCCCACTGCAGGTCTGCCGGGGCGCTGCCGTCCTGCAGGATCGCCTGCACCGGGCCCAGCGTGCGGCACACGATCATGCGCTGCCGCGGCATCCCAGCGCGCGAACGCGGCGGGCGGCGCTGTCGGCGCGGGCCCGAAAGCGGGGCTCCCCCCCGGCCCAACGACGCGCGACTTCCCCATAGGCGCGACAGAGATCGGTCCTTCCTCCCGTGCGCTCCAGCAGGCGCGCCAGGCGCCACTGGGCGGGCGCCGCGAAG
>QHTP01000359.1 GCA_003220855.1 Gemmatimonadota bacterium | reverse complement strand
TACACCGTGCCGGGACAGGTGTACTACAACGCCAGCCGGAAGCTCATCCTCAAGGGCGTGGACGGGATCGTGTTCGTGGCGGACAGCCAGATCGAGCGCATGGAGGCGAATGTCGAGTCGATGCAGAACCTGTACGACAACATGTCCGAGTACGGCTACGACCTGACGAAGATCCCGTTCATCATCCAGTACAACAAGCGGGACCTGCCGAATGCGGCGCCCATCAGGGACCTGCAGGGCTCCCTCAACCCCGGCTGGTCCATCGAGGACGGCGGGCAGCAGAAAATCACGCCCGATCCGATCCATCCGGGCGAGAATCTGGTGGAGAAGGTGGACAACCAGTGGATCGGCCGCGCGCCCTATATCGAAGCCGTGGCGGTCCGCGGCGACGGCGTGTTCGACACCTTGAAGACGGTGAGCAAGACAGTGTTGAAGACGCTCAGTTAGCGTGCGCCCATGCGGTGGACCCTGCCCAACATCCTCACCCTCGCGCGCATCTGCCTCACGCCGGTCATCGCGCTGCTCCCCTTCATCGAGGGGTACTGGCCCAAAGTCATCGCGTTCCTGATCTTCCTCGCGGCCGGAGCCTCGGACGTCGTGGACGGCTACCTCGCCCGCCGGCGCAACCAGGTGAGCGAGCTCGGCCAGCTGCTCGATCCCGTCGCGGACAAGCTGCTGCTCTTCGCCATGCTGATCCCCATCTTCTGGCTCACGCGCCACCCGACGATCCTCTACGGGATTCCCTGGTGGGGCAGTCTGCCGGTCTGGGTGGCGCTGCTCCTGGTGGGACGCGAGATCCTCATCACCGCGTTTCGCTTCTTCGCGAAGCGGCGCGGCGTGGTGATTCCGGCGGCCGGCCCGGGGAAGCTGAAGGCCGTCGTGCAGAACGTCTTCATCGGGGCGACGATCGCGTGGTTCGCCTGGCGCGACGCGCTGCTGCGCCACGGGTGGACGGGCCGGCTCGAGGAGACGTGGAACAAGTTTCACGGGTGGTTCGTCGCCGTGACCTTGGCCGGCGCCATTCTCCTCACCGTGTACTCTCTCATTGTGTACCTGTATCGCTATCGCGCCGTCCTGAAGGGCGGCGGGTGAACCTCGAAGTCCTCACCTTGGTGATCACCACCGGCGGCCTCGGGCCCACGCGGGACGACATGACCAAGACGGTCGTCGCGGACCTCTTCGCCAAGCCGCTCGTGCTCGACGAGCGCCTGCTCGCGGGTCTCGAGGCGCGCTTCCACAAGCTGGGACGCCCCATGCCGGCGCTCAATCGCACGCAGGCGGAGGTACCCGAAGGCGCCCTCGTGCTCCCGAACCCGAGGGGCACCGCCCCGGGATTGTGGGTGGAAGACGCGCGTGGCCGGGTCGTGGTGCTGCTTCCCGGCGTGCCGCGCGAGATGCGCGGCCTGCTGGTCGAGGAAGTGCTGCCGCGCCTCGTGGCACGTCAGGGAGGAGAGCGGCGCGTGGTGCTGTCCCGCACCGTGCGCACCACGGGGACGCCCGAGTCGTCGCTGGCCGAGCGCGTCGGGCCGATCGAGCCGGAGATCGCGCCGCTCACGCTCGCCTACCTGCCCTCGGTGGACGGCGTCGACCTGCGCGTCACCGCCTGGACGCTCGAGCAGCGTGATGCAGAGACGCGCCTCGCCAGGGTCGTCGAGCGGCTCCGGGCGTCGGTGGGCGAACACGGCTACGGCGAGGACGGCGCCGATCTCGCCGCCGTCGTGCTCGACGCGCTACGCCGCGGGCGACACCGGCTGGGCGTGGCCGAGTCGTGCACCGGCGGCATGATCGCGGAGCGCGTCACGAACATCCCCGGCGCTTCGGATACTTTCATCGGCGGCGTGGTTGCCTACGCCGACGTCGTCAAGACGGCGGCGCTGAAGGTGCCGATCGAGACGCTCGAGGCGCACGGCGCCGTGTCCGAAGAGACGGTGCGCGCGATGGCCGAGGGCGCGCAGCGCCTCTTCTCGGCGGATTGCACCATCGCCGTCACGGGTATCGCCGGACCGGCTGGGGGCATGCCGGAAAAGCCCGTCGGCACCGTATGGCTCGCCGCTCGTGTCCACACCGCCACCCGCGCCGTGAAGCGCGTGTTCCCCGGCGACCGCGACGAAATCCGGCGCCGTGCCGCGCAGGCGGGGCTCGATTTGCTGCGGCGCCTGTTGGCCGAGTCCTGATGCTCACGCTCACCGCGCCCGACGGCACCCAGCTGGTCTACGACGCCTACGAGGCCACCGCGCCGCGCGCCGCCGTCCTGGCGCTGCACGGCTGGTTCGACCACGCGGGGCGCTGGCGCGAGACCGGCGAGCGGTTGTGCGCCGCGGGGTACTCGGCCTATCTGCTCGACCTGCGGGGCCACGGCCGCTCGGGCGGGCGGCCCGGACATCTGTCGCGCTTCAGCCAGCTGCTCGGGGACCTGCAGGCGTTCCGGCGCGTGGTGCGCATTCGCACCGAGCGCCCGCAGGTGCTGCTCGGGCTCTCGTTCGGGGGGCTTGTGGCCCTGCGCTACCTCGAGACGCAGCCGAGCGACCCGATCGCCGGTGCGGTGATCGCCGGGCCCTGGCTGGGGCTCGCGTTTCGGCCCCCGGCGTGGAAGCTCATCGGCGGCCGCATCCTCGCGGACCTGTGGCCGACCCTGCCGATTCCCGCCCGCCTCGACCCCGACACGCTGAGCCGGGATCCGGCCGTGAATCAAGCGTACGCCGAGGACGCAGCCGT
>QHTP01000361.1 GCA_003220855.1 Gemmatimonadota bacterium | reverse complement strand
GTGAACAACGCGGGCACGACCCGCGATAACCTGTTGTTCCGGATCGGCGAGGAAGACTGGGATACGGTTCTCGACACCAATTTGAAGGGGGCGTTCCTGGTGACGAAGCACGCCGCGCGGGGCATGATCAAGCGGCGCTGGGGACGCATCGTCAACATCACCAGCGTCGTCGGCATCGCCGGCAACAAGGGTCAGTCGAACTACACCGCCTCGAAAGCCGGGTTGATCGGCTTCACCAAGGCGGTGTCCAAGGAGCTGGCCTCGCGCAACGTGCTCGTGAACGCCGTGGCGCCGGGGTTCATCGATACCGAGCTCACGCGCGCGATCACCGGCGAGGCGCGGGAAGCCTTGATCGGAGCGATCCCGCTGGGCCGGCTGGGCGAGGGCAGGGAGGTCGCGGCGGCGGTGCTCTTTCTCGCGTCCGACTTCGCGAGCTACATTACGGGACAGGTGCTGGTCGTCGACGGCGGGATGGTGCTGTGACCTTTTTCCCACACCTCCTTTGAGGACACCCATGGCCATGGACATGAAGCAGCTCGAAGAGAAGGTCAAGGACATCATCGTCGAAGAGCTGGGCGTCGAGCGCGACAAGCTGACGTCCGACGCGAGCTTCATGGAAGACCTGGGCGCGGACAGCCTCGACACCGTGGAGCTGGTGATGGCGTTCGAGAAGGAATTCGACATCGATATCCCCGATGAGGAAGCGGAGAAGCTGCGCACCGTCGGGCAGGCGCTGCAATACCTCCACGAAAAGATGGGGAAATAGCCGGATGGCGCGCCGGGTCGCGATCGCGGGCCTCGGCCTCGTGACGCCGGTGGGAGCGGACGTTCAGAGCACGTGGGACGGCCTGCTGGCGGGCCGCTCCGGGGCGGGGCCCATCACGCGGTTCGACCCCGTGCAGAGCCCCGTGAAGTTCGCGTGCGAAGTGAAGGGCTTCGAGCCGGCGCGGTTCCTCGACAAGAAGGAAATCCGCCGCTACGACCTGTTCGCGCAGTTCGCGATCGGGGCCGCGGAGCAGGCGGTGGCGGACGCCTGTCTGGCCACGAGCTGGGACCGGGTGAACTTGAAGCGGGTGGGCGTCCTGATCGGCACGGGCACCGGAGGGCTCCAGACCTTCGAAGAGAACTGCCGCGCGCTGTTCGAGAAGGGACCGAGCCGCGTCTCCCCCTTCTTCGTGCCGATGTACATGCCGAACGTGGCCGCGGCGCTGATTTCGATGCGCTACGGCGCGAAGGGGCCGAACTACTGCACGGTCTCGGCGTGCGCGTCGTCCGCCCACAGCGTGGGCGACGCGCTCGAGCTGATCCGCCACGATCAGGCGGATATCATGATCGCGGGCGGGGCGGAAGCCGCCATCACGCCGCTCGCGGTCGCGAGCTTCGCGAACATGAAGGCGCTCTCGGAGCGGAACGACGATCCGGCCACGGCCAGCCGTCCGTTCGACCGGGACCGGGACGGGTTCGTGATGGGCGACGGGGCGGCGGCCCTGGTGCTCGAGGAGTGGGAGCACGCCCGGCGGCGCGGCGCCAAGGTCTACGCCGAGGTCGTAGGCTACGGCATGACGGCCGACGCGCACCACATCACCGCCCCGCCGAGACGGCGGCCGTGAAGGCGGTGTTCGGCGAGCAGGCCCGCAAGCTGGTGTTCGGCTCCACCAAGTCCATGACCGGTCACCTGCTGGGGGCGGCCGGCGCCCTCGAGGCGGCGGTGTGCGCCCTGGTGGTGCAGCGCGGGACCATCCCGCCGACCATCAACCAGTTCACGCCCGATCCCGCCTGTGACCTCGACTCGGCGCCCAACAAGGTCGTGAAGCGGCCAGTGGAGGTGGCCCTGTCCAACTCCTTCGGGTTCGGCGGGCACAACGTGACGCTCGCCATCCGCAAGGGCGCATGACGGCGCGGGATCCGACGCTCACCCGGGTTGAGGAGAAAATCGCGCGCCAGGAGCGCCTCAGCCGCGACGACGCGCTCGCGCTGTTCCAGTCCAACGATCTCCTGACGATCGGCCGACTCGCCGACCGCGCCAACCGTCACCGGAACGGCGACCGCGTGTCGTTCGCGGCGAATCAGCACATCAACCCGACCAACGTCTGCGTGCTGCGCAACACCTGCGTGTTCTGTTCCTTCGCGCGGATGCCACGCGAGGCGGGCGCGTACGCGCGCAGCCTAGACGACGTGTTCGCCGAAGCCGAGGCGGCGCGTGACAACCCGACCCGCGAGTTCCACATCGTGGGCGGCCTGCACCCCACGCTGCGGCTGTCGTATTACCTC
>QHTP01000096.1 GCA_003220855.1 Gemmatimonadota bacterium | reverse complement strand
CTCGGCGGACCCTCCCGCGTGGCCAGCCGCGCCGGCGGCGCGCGATCGGACTCGGCCTCGGGCCCTCCAGCCGCGGTGTCGCCGTCCCGGCCGGCGGTCCGATCCGGCGCGCCCGCGCCTCGCCGGGCGGGACCCCCGGCGGGCAGGCTGCGGTTGCTGACGACGCCTCCCGATGCCGAGATCGTGATCGACAGCCGGCGGGTCGGCGTGGGCAGCGCGTTCGACCTGGGAATCGTCCCCGGGCCCCGACACCTCGAGGTTCGTGCCCGGGGCTACGAGACGTTCGATACGACGGTGGTGATTGAGCCCGGCAGTACGCTGTCGCTCGGGCGCGTCACGCTGCGCAGCCGCGGCTCGCGATGAGGCGACTCGTGTGG
>QHTP01000097.1 GCA_003220855.1 Gemmatimonadota bacterium | reverse complement strand
CGGCACGAGCACCGGCGCCGTGACGACGAAGATTCTGCTCAGCCAGTCGGCCGACGGTGTCTTCGAAGTGCTCGACAAGAATGGGACGGACGGCGAGGCCTCCTTCGCGCTCCCCGTGCCGGGTACGTACACGATCTGGGCCCGCGCGCTCGGCACGCCGGGCGGGCAGGCCAAGATGGCGACCTGCGCGACGTTCATCGATCCTACCACCGGCGTGGCGACGATGCTGTGCTCGACCGACAACGAGGTCTTCGTGCGCGGCACGGGAAAGAGCAGCTTCCGCAACGTGACCAACGCGCTCACGACCATCACCCTCGTACCGGGGAGCGCCGCCGAGCTGGCGTGCGGCACGCCGACGGTGAGCCTGTTCGCTACGTGCCTGCAGGACTTCCTCTGGCAGTACGATAACAACGGGCTGAAGCTGCTGCAGGTGCGCTTCTACCCCAACTAACTCGGAACCACCTCGGAGCAGTCGGTCGGCGCCCCGCCGTATCGGGCGCCGACCGACTCGTCATGGGCAGTGGAGCGGCGCGGTCATCGCCCGTCGTACAGCGTGATCGGTTTCCCCTGCAGATATTTGTCGAACCAGTTCACGATGTGTTGCAGTCGCTCCACGCGGTGCACCGGCTTGCCGGAGCGCGACAGCTCGTGCGACTCTCCCGGAAAGCGCACCATCACCGTCGTCTTGCGCAGGTACTTGAGCGCGCGGAACATCGCCTCGCCGCCCTGATTGGGCGGCGCCCGCAGATCCTCCTCGCCCAGGATGAACATGATCGGCGTGGTGACGCTGTCCGCGTAGCGCACCGGCGAGCGGACGAGGAACTCCTGGGGATCGCGGAACGGCGTGGAGCGGAACCACGACGGCTGGAAGAGGGTGAAGTCCGCCGTGTACCAGAACCCCAGCCAGTCGGCCACGTCGCGCTGCGACACGGCGGCGGCGAAGCGGTGGGTGTGCCCCACCGCCCAGTCGGTGAGCAGTCCGCCGCCCGATCCGCCGGTGACGCCCAGCTTGGTCGAGTCCACATACCCGCGTCGGATCAGGGAATCCACCGCGACCATCAAGTCGCGGTAGTCGTCGCCGGGGTACTTGTACTGGATGATGTTGCCGAACTCCTGTCCGTACGTGGTGCTGCCCCGCGGGTTGGGATAGAGCACACGTACCCCTTGGCCGCCATCCACTGCATCTCGTGAAAGAAGATGTATCCGTAGGCCGTGTGCGGACCGCCGTGGATGTTGAGGATCAGCGGGTACTTCTTGCCGGGCGTGAAGCCCACCGGCTTCATGATCCACGTCTCGACCTTCCTGCCGTCGAAGCTCGTGTACCAGAAGTCCTCCGGCGTGACGAGCCGGAGCTGCGAGAACAGCGAGTCGTTGACGTGGGTGAGCTGGCGCATCCCCTTCGTCGCCACCTCGAGCACGTAGAGGTCGGGGAGATGCGTCGGGTCGCCGATGGTGAGCGCCAAGCTCTTCGCGTCGGCGGACGCCGTGTACGCCAGCACGGCATGGTCGCCCGTGGTGAGGAGCTCGCGCGCCCCCGTCTGTGCGTCGAACCGCACCAGGTTGGAGCGCCCGTGCTCGGTGGTCGCCACGATCACGCCGCGCCCGTCCGCGGTCCAGATGTTGGGGCTCGACCCCTCGCCGCCGCGGGGCGGCGCCTGGTCGCCCAGCACGGCGCCGCCCATGTCGAAGTCGTACTCGGCGGTGAGGTTCTTGATCCGATGGTCGCGCGACACGAACAGGTCGGATTGATTGTACGAGCGCGTCGCCGGCGGATTGATCCAGCCACGGAACGCGATCGCCCGTCCGTCAGGCGCGAGGGCCGGGCCGAAGGCGGGACCATTGATGTCCACCACCGTGTCGAGGGCGCCGCCCGCGGCTGCGACCGAATAGACATTGTTGTCGGGCGGGTAGTAGTACGACTCGATCACGCGGTCCGAGCCGAAATAGATGCGCGTCCCGTCGCGGCTCCACTGCGGTGCGTTCTCGTCGAACGCGCCGGACGTCACCTGGCGCGCCTTCGCTGGCTGGTCGCCCGGCAGGACCGCCGGCACCGTCCAGATGTGCCCGTGCTCGCCGGGGTCGACATACCCTTCGTCGTCGGCGCGGAACTCGGCCTGCGTGATGACCCGGACATCGCTCTTCGGCTCGTCCTTCTTGTCCGGCTTCTCCTGCTTGGCGAGGTCTTCCGGCGTGGTCGTGCTCGTGAACGCGATCGTCTTCCCGTCGGGCGACCAGCCGGCCGGCCCGGCACCCTTCGGCAAGTCGGTGAGCTGCTGCGCCTCGCCGCCGGCCAGCGACAGGAGGTAGAGCTGCGTGTGGCCGTCTTTAGGACGCAGGAAGGCGAGCGTCGAGCCGTCGGGCGACCAGCGCGGAGCGGCGTCGTGCGGGCCGCTGGTGATCCGGCGGGGCGCGGACAGGCCGTCGGTCGCGACGAGCCACAGGCTCGTCTCGTACGCGTCGTGCTTGGCGTTCACCGTGACGAGCACGTAGGCGGCCCGACGCCCGTCGGGCGCGATCTGCGGGCTCGCCACCCAGCGGAACGCGAACAGGTCGCTGTCCGAGATGGCGCGCTGCTGCGCCGCGAGCCCGGGCACGCACAGCAGCCCGGCGACGCAGGCCGTGAGAGCGGGCCGCATCAGTTGCCGCCCGGCTCGGGTACCGTCGGGAGGGGGTACGCGCTCCGCAGCGCCATGAGGTACTCGTCGTATAGCGCCTTGAGGCCCTCGAACTCCCGTTGCACCGTCGTGCGATACGGCGTGTCGCTGGCGAAGTGGTACAGCACCGCGGCCATCGCCTGGGCGTCGAGCACGAAGCCATGATGGCCCACGGGACCGAGGGCGTCGGCTTCCATCGCGAACGTGTGGTAGCCGCCGTTCGAGCTGTGGGCCGTCACGCCGACGCCCGGGAGCTGGGTCGCGACGGTGCCGGTCTCCTCGTAGGGGAGCGGGCGTCCCGGCTCGTCCTCGACCTTGCTCGCGCCGAGCTTCTTCAGGTACGTGAAGGCCACGTCGTTCAGGGCCGCCACCGAGATGCCGTCGCGCGATTCGGAGTCGGCCTCGATGCGGACCTTGGTCCCGGTGGCGAGAGCGGCGGCCCGGGCCGCGTCGTTCACGCGCTCGAGCACCTGCGCGAGGTACACCTGATCCGGGTAGCGCAGCCAGAACTCCGCGACCGCGCGGTCGGGCACCACGTTCGGCGCCTTGCCGCCTTCGGTGATGATGCCCTGAATCCGCGTCTCCGGTCGCAGCGTCCTCCGGATGGCGTCGATGTGGTTGAACAGCTCGATGACGCCGGTGAGCGCATCCCGTCCGTCCCACGCCTGCAGCTGATGCGCCGGTGCGCCGGAGAAGATGTAGCGCACCACGTCGATGTTCATGCAGCAGCTGCCGAAGCCCGGACCGGGCGCCTGGGTTCCTGTGGACGAGTGCGAGCGGACGAGCACGTCGGCGCCCTTGAACACACCGGCGTTGTACATGACCGTCTTCGCGGCCGGGGAGGCGAGCTCCTCGGCCGGCGTGCCGTAGACCGTCACGGTCCCGGGCGTCTTGGAGCTCGTGAGGAACTCGGCGACCGCGAGCGCGGCGGCCATGCCGACGGGACCCTGCGCGCTGTGCTGGTCGCCGTGAAAGTCGCGCGTGGTCCCGCGCAGCGCGTCGTACTCGACGATGACGCCGAGATTCGGACCCGGCGTCCCCTTCTTGTAGCGCGCGACGAAGGCGGTCTTCAAGCCAGCCACTCCGGTCGTCACGTCGAAGTCGTGCGCCTGGAGATACTCGGTGAGGATCTTCACCGACCGCTCTTCCTTCCAGCCGGTCTCGGGGTGGCGGGTGATGTCGTCGGCCATCGCGAGGAGCTCCTGGTCCATGAGCTCCTTGGCGCGGGCCAGCACGGCGTCGCGGCGGGGATCGCGGGCGCCGGTGAGCCGCGCCACGAGCGGGGGCAGCGCAAGCGAGCGCTCCAGCGCGTCCATGCGGCGGACGACATCGGCCGCGGCACTGCGCTCGGTGGGCGTTTCCTGGGCGGCCAGCGGCGTGGCGACGAGGGCGACGAGGACTGGGAGCGATGGGGCGGAGCGCATCAGATCTGACCTCTGCTCGAGCCGTGGAGCGGACGTGGTGTCGCGGGACCCGCAGGAAGTTACGGAGCGCCACGTCGGTGGCAATGGGCTCAACCGACGCCCGTGCAACTGGTTAACAGGCGGGTCGGGCCACTTTGCGTATTGCTATCCGCGTGGTCCCTCCCATTTTGTAAGCCGGCCTTGCATGAGGTATGGGGATCGTGGTGCTAGCGCGCCCAATCGTGCGGATGTCGTGGACGGTGGTGGGCGGGTTGGCGGCACTGGCTTGCGGGTTCGCGGACGTGTTTCGCCGGGCCGGCCCGGAGCCGGTAACCATCACCTACGTCGGCGACACGATCCTCCACCGCGACAGCACGGTGCCGTTCAGCGTCGCGGTCGAGGCGCAAGGCGCGCCGCTCGACCGACCTCGCCTCAAGATGTGGTCGTCGGACACCAGCATTTTCGATCTGTCCGCGGGGCACGACTCGCTGGTCGCCAAGTCGCGGAACGGGACGGCGACGCTCACCATTCAGCTCGAGAGCTCCATCCTCACCGACAGCATGCCCACGCTGGCCCGGTTCCTCAGAGTCCTGCCGTGAAGTGCTTCACGTGCGGGGCGGACGTCCCCCCGCCGGCCCGGTTCTGCGGGCACTGCGGCACGCTCGTGGGCGACCCGCACGACGCGACGCTGCTGGTGCCGCCCGAGAGCGGCGACGACCTGCTGCAGCGCCTTCGCATGGTGCTCGCCGGGGAATACGAGGTGGAGCACGAGCTGGCACGCGGCGGGATGGCGGTCGTGTTCAAGGCGACGGAGGTGGGGCTGCGGCGGGTGGTGGCACTCAAGGTGCTTCCGCCCGAGCTCGGCCTCACGGCCCGCGCCGCCGAACGCTTCAAGCGCGAGGCCCGCATGGTGGCGGAGATCGATCATCCGAACATCATCCCGGTGTACCGGGTGGGCCAGATCGGCGGCATCCTGTTCATCGTGATGAAATTCGTCGAGGGGAAGTCGCTCGACGCCATCGTCCAGGCACAAGGCGCGCTTCCCGTGCCCGTGACTCTCTACGTGCTGCGCGGGGCGGCCCGCGCCCTGGCGTACGCCCACGCCTGCGGCATCGTGCATCGCGACGTGAAGGGCGCCAACATCCTCGTGGACTCGGACGGTCGGGTGATGGTGTCCGACTTCGGCGTCGCGCTGCGCTCGGCGGACGTCACCCTCACCGCCGACGGGACGCTCATCGGGACGCCGGCGTTCATGAGCCCCGAGCAATGTGCCGGTCGGCGCGCCGGCCCGCAGAGCGACCAGTACTCCCTCGGCATCGTCGCCTTCCAGATGCTCGCGGGCTCGGTGCCGTTCCACGCGGACACGCTCGCCGGTGTGATGCACCATCATTTCTTCACCCCGGTGCCCGACCTCGGGCTGGTCCGTGACGACGTGCCCGGGTCGCTGGGCGACGTGGTGCGCCGCGCCTTGCACAAGGATCCCGAGCGACGATTCAAGACGACGCGCGAGATGCTGACGGCGATCGAGGCGACGCCGTTCCGTGAGCGCGACCGCCAGGAGAGCGAGCGCATCCTGCAACA
>QHTP01000095.1 GCA_003220855.1 Gemmatimonadota bacterium | reverse complement strand
CGCAGGCAGACGGGGCTCGGTAGCGCGATCCGCTGGCGCGTGGGTGTCAACCTGCCGTTCTCCGGATCGCGCCCGAACACGACAACGGAGTCGGAGCGCTGATTGGCGACGAGCAGCCACCGCCCGCTTGGATCGAGGCTGAAGTTGCGCGGCCAATCGCCCTCGGTGGAGACCACCTGCTCGAGCGCGAGCGCGCCCGTCGAGTCCACGGAGAACACGGCGATGCTGTTGTGGCCGCGGTTCGACACGTACAAGGTGCGCCCAGACGATGCGACGTGGATGTCGGCGGGGTAATTCGTGCCGGTCCATTCAGCGGGTACGGTCGAGCGTGCGTCGAGGACGGTAAGCGCGCCGCGCGCCGAGTCGAAACGCAGCGTGGCCACCGTAGAGTCGAGCTCGTTGATCGAGATGGTAGACGAACACGCGGTCGGCGCCGAGGTCTGCGGCGAGCGCGAAGCGGTTCGTGGGATCGGGCAGGATGCAGTGCGCATGCGGCGCTTCCTGACGCTCGGGCGTAGGTCCCTTTCCCGCGTGCTGATCGACGTCCGCGGCTGGGGCGAGTGCTCCATTCGCCTGGATCGGCAGCAGCGCGACGCTGCCCCCGGCGTAGTTGGCGACGAGCAGGGCGCGGCCGCTACGGTCCACGCTCACGTAGCAAGGCGCGCCACCTCCTGACGGCTGCTCGTTCAGTCCGGTGAGCGACCCGGTATCTCTCTCGATCGCGAAGGCGCTCACCGCACCGGTTGGTCTTCCCTGGTACTGCTCGAGCTCGTTGACGGCGTAGAGCGTGCGCCCGTTGGGGTGGAGAGCGAGGAACGACGGGTTCGCGCCGGCGCTTACCGAGCCGACTCGCCGCAGTTGTCCGGAGCGGCGGTCCATGCGGATGAGATAGATGCCCTCGGAGTGAGTGCGTTCGGTATATGTCCCAACGTAGAGAAGATCACCATCCGGGGGGCTTTCCGAGCCACGCGCGAGCCCGATGAGACTGATCGCCGACACGGCCAGGAAGTCGCGGCGAGCGAGGAAGTCGCGAAATGAATCGCGAGGACCGGTCATCGCGGTGCTGCCCCCCGCACCGCCCTTCCGGGTGCGACGCCCTCGACTGCCTGCCCGTTCGCGACGACGGACACACCGTTCACGATCACGTGCTGAATGCCAACGGGCGATAGCGACGGCTCCCGGTACGTCGAGCGATCCAGCACTCTGCTTGCGTCAAAGATCGTGATATCGGCGTCAGCGCCCACACGCAGGCGTCCCTTCTGCCGCATCGCCGGGACTCGGGACTCGAGTCGCTGCGCCGGCATGAGTGTCATCTTGCGGATTGCGTCCATCAACGAGAGCGAGTGGGCCCCCCCCTCGCGGACGTAGCGACCGAGCACCCTGGCGAAAGTGCCCGTGGTCCGCGGATGCCCCGTGCCGTTCTGCCAGTATGCGTCGCTCGCAATGATGGTGAGTGGACTGGTTATCGCCACGGCGACCATCGGCTCCGTGTTCGTGTGAACCACGACGGGACCGCCCATCCGGCTATAGCGCTCGAAGCTCTCGCGATTCAACCGCTCGCCCGTACGCGGCCATTCCAGCTCGGCCAGGCGCTCATCAGAAGCGCCCTTGTACGTGTCCTGTATCGTGGCGGATTGGATCTCTGTCATTCCGGCGTCATAGGGATACGCCTCCGTTGTTACGTCGCGACCGTGCGCTCGCGCATCGGTGACCATCTCGAGCATCACGGGCGTCTCGGCAAGACCGGCACTATTGATGTGCACCACATGCAAGGGCGCATTGGTTTCGCCGGCGAGCGCAAGCGCTTCCTTCAGACCGGCGACGCCAGGGGTAATGTGCACGTGTATCGGCGTCTTGGTCCTTGCGGCGACACGAAACAGTGCCAACAGCTCATCTCGCGTTGCCGCCGGCGTGTAGGGAAACCCTGCGCCGATGTCGACGGCGCCCTCGCTGAGACCAATCTCGATGCGTTGCGCGATCTCGCCAATCTGCGCGGGCGACGCCGCGCGATAGGCGCCGTCGCTCACCGGCATCCAGGTGCCGGAATCGTGCATCACCGCCATCCGGACTTTGATGTGGCCGATGCTGACACCGTAGTTGATTCGCTCGCCGCCCTCTCGCTCGCGATACCAGGCAGCCACGTCCGACGTGCCGAGCTCGAGCTCCAGCGCTGTCGTCACGCCGTCCAGCGCATAGAATCGATAGGTCTCGGGTGTCTGTCCGTGAGCATGCAGGTCAATGAAGCCAGGGGCGACGATGAGGCCCCCCCCGCGTGCGTCGATCGTGTCGCGGCCGCTTATGGCGTGCGTCGTGATGACAGCGATTCGTCCGCCCTGGAGCCCGATATTGCGGACCGCATCGAGCTGGGAGGCCGGATCCATGACGTGTCCGCCGAGAATCACGCGGTCGTAGACCGCGTCCGTAGTCTGCGCCGACAGCGTGGCCACCTGTAGTAGGAGCAATAGTCCGAGGTAAGCGGTGTCTCTGATCATGCTGGTCGGCCTCAGGGTGCGGCCGCGTTCTTCTTGCCGATCTCGTACTCCCGCGGCGGCTCCGCGCCGAGCAGGTTGCGTACGAAGTAGTCCCACCGCCGCCGCATCATGTAGAGCCCATCGCGGCCATAGCCGTGACGTGCGTTGGGCAGAATCAGCAAGTCGAAATCCTTGTTCGCCTTGACCAACGCATCGACCACGAGATAGGTGTTGTAGGGCGGGACATTGTCGTCCATCCCGCCGTGCGCCAGCAGCAGCTTGCCGCGCAGATTCGCGGCGTGCATCTGATTGGCGTCCGCGGCATAGTTGTCGCTCTCCCCGTTGCGGACCAGGAGCCCCTGGTATCGTTCGCCCCAGTCGTCCTCGTAGTTTCGGTTGTCGTGGTTGCCGGACTCCGAGATTCCGACCCTGAACACGTCCGGATAGTTGAACATCGCGGCCGCCGTGGCGAACCCGCCCCCCGAGTGCCCCCAGATCCCGACGCGCTCGCCATCGATCCATGGGTATCGCGCGGCGAGCTGCTTGATCGCCGCGACTTGATCGGGGAGTGTGTTCTCTTCCATCTTGCCGTACGCGGCGTCGCGGAACGTCTTCGACCGTCCCCCCCTCGTTCCCATGCCGTCGATCGCGACGACCACGAATCCCAGCTCCGCGAGCGCCTGATGATCGCCGCGCGCGGGCACGAAGCTGCGCGGCCCCACGCTGCCGCTCGGCATGGGATAGATGTAGTCCACGAGCGGGTACTTGGCGGTCGAGTCGAGCCGCGACGGCGTGAACATCAGGCCGTACAGGTCCGTCGTGCCGTCCCGCGCCTTCACCGTGATCTGAGTCGGGGGATGCCAGCCGGCGGCGACGAGGCGCGAGATGTCGGCGCGCTCGAGGGGAATTACCACGCGGCCGTTGCGGTCGCGCAACACGGTCGCCGGCGGCGTGACCGGCGTCGAGTACGAGTCGATGAAGGACGCGCCGTCCGGCGCCATCGCGACCTGGTGATCGGCATCCTCGGGGGTGAGGAGCGTCTGCCCTCGCCCGTCGAAGCGGACGCGATAGAGGAAGCGGTAATAGGGGTCACGGCCCCGTTCCATTCCCTCTCCGCTGAAGTAGATCGCGCGGGCCCGCTCGTCGACGTACCCGATGGATTCGACGTTGCCGTCGCTGCTCGTGATCCGATTCTTGAGTCGCCCGGTGGTGAGATCGTACAGGTACAGGTGAATCCAGCCGTCGCGCTCCGACCACCAGATCAGCTCGTTCGAGCCGGGCAGCACGCGCCAATTCTGCGCGACGCCGACCTCACCCACCTGCGTCTTCGCTTGCTCCTCGAGCAGCGTGCGCACGGCGCCCGTGCGCGCGTCGGCCACGCGTACCCACGCATGTTTGTGGTCGCGCGAGCTCGAGACGAACGCTACGCCCGAGCCGTCGGGATACCAGAGGAGGTCGCAGATTCCGCCGCCGCAGGCGACGTGATCGCTCACCATCGAGCGATGGGCGTCGGGCGGCATCTGGAGCCGTACCAGCTGCGGTGTCGGGCCGGCGACGTCGATCACCACGCGCTGAATCCGGAAGATCACGCTGTCTCCCGGCAGCGGGTAGCGCCACGCCTGCAGCTCCGGCGCGCCGACTCCCGTGCGGACCAGATACATGCGACTCACCCCGCGCCCGTCGTGCTGGAACGTCGCGATCTTGCGCGAGTCGGGAGACCACGTGACGACCGGCTCGTCGCTGTTTACCCAGCCGGCGTTGTTCGTTCCGTAGCCGAAATCTTCGATGCCGTCCGTCGTCAGCGCCGTCTCGGCGCCGCTCGTCAGCTCCGTCATCCAGAGATTGTTGTTGCGAATGAAGACGGCGCGCGTGCTGTCGGGCGACAGGATCGAATTGGGCGGCGGTGCCCGGCGCGTGCTCTCGGCCGCCGTGCAGCGATAGTTGGTGAGATCGCAGCGCCAACGCTTCCCGCTTTCGAAGATGAGCTGGCCATCAGGCAAGAGATCAAAGGAGGAGAACGGCAGGCTATCGCCTGTCACCCGCTGGCCCAGGGCCGCCGAGACAGCCTCCGCGAGCCGCGCGTGATCGAACGCTGCCGCCCGCGTCCCGCGCCGCGGATCCACAATCACGAACTGGCCCCCCCCCGTGGGGGTCGATACCCGGTAGGTGGCCCGTCCGTCCGGCAGCCAGATCGGCCGGCCGGGGATTCCACTCACCAGCCGGCCCACGGTGGGGCCGAGAGCGCGCTCGGCGCGGGCGTAGTCGTCGGCCGTCAGCGCGGGTCGTGCCTGGGTCAGGGCGGCGGAAGGCAGGAAGTTGCCGAGCAACACGGCGGCGATTGCTACATGGTGAGGGCGCATCCGGAAAGACTGCTACTTGGAGAGGTGAAAGGCAACCTGCGCTAAGGCGCGCCGCCGAACGATTGAGCGAGGAGCTGCGTCAACGTCCGCCAGTGCCGCTCCTCTGCGGCGGCGTCGAACGCAGGCGTGTCGCGCAACACGAAGCCGTGCCGCGCTGGGTACGTCTCGATCACATGATCCACACCAGCCGCCGTGAGCGCCTCCTCTAGTCGCGCCTTCATGTCATCGGGAAATGACGCATCGTCGATCGCCCCGGCCACGTACACACGTGCCTTGATCCTCGGCGCCAGGCGGTGCGGGCTCTCCGGCGCATCGCTCGCCAGCCGGCCGCCATGATACGAGGCGGCGGCCACGATCCGGTCCGGATACGTCCCCGCGGCCGAGAGTGACACCGCTCCTCCCAGGCAGTAGCCTGTCGTCGCCACGCTGCCGGGACGCACAGCGCGCTCGCTCGCGAGGAATTCGAGGAACGCCTCGGTGTCGGACATCAGCGCCGGCAGCGTCGCCTTCGACATGAACCGGTCCCTCAGGATCTTGCGCTGCTCGGGATCGGTAAACACCGTCTTCGCGTTCATCGGTGCGTACGGACCGGACCGGTAGTAGAGATCGGGCAGGAGCACGAAATACCCGTACGTCGCGAGCCGCTCACCGATCGCGAGCATCGCCGGCCGAATCCCGATGCCATCCATGAACACCAGCACGCCTGGCCACGGCCCGTTCCCCGGGCCCTCCGGGCGGAACACGTAACTCGGGGCTAGTCCGTCGCGCGTTGCAATTTCGATTCTCATGCTGATCGTTCGTTCCAGAACAAAATGTACGTTGGTTGCCGTGCCCGCTGTGCCCGCGTACGTTCCCGCATGCACCGACCGCTCGTCGCTCTCCTCCTGCTCGGCGCCGCAGCCGCGCCGCTCGCGGCCCAACACTTCCATCGGCTCCCCGCTACGCCGGGCAGCGTCGCGTACGGCTACTACAGCGCCGCGGCGACGCCGGTGCTCCGCATCGCCTCGGGCGACACCGTCCTGGTCGAAACGCTCATCACGAACCGCCCCGACCGCCTGGAAGCGGCGGGCGTCGCGCCGGCCGACGTGCAACAGTCGCTGCGCGACATCGTCACCCAGGTGACCGATAAGGGCCCTGGCGGACACATTCTCACCGGGCCCATCTACGTCGAGGGAGCCGATTCGGGCGACGTGCTCGAGGTGCGGATTCTCCGCATCGATCTCGCCCTGCCCTACGGCTACAACGGCTGCAGCGGATTTCTTCCGACCAATTGCGACAGCACCGAGCGCACGCGGATCATCCCACTCGATCGTCGGCGCATGGTCGCACAGTTCGCCCCGGGCGTCGTGATCCCGCTGCATCCCTTCTTCGGCAGCATGGGCGTGGCGCCGCCGCGCGATTCGGGTCGCGTGAGCTCGAACCCGCCCGGCATTCACGCCGGCAATATGGACAACAAGGAGCTGGTCACGGGAACCACGCTCTTCATTCCCGTCCACGCCCCGGGCGCCTTGTTCGAGATCGGTGACGGCCACGCGGCGCAGGGCGACGGGGAAGTCGATCAAACTGCTATCGAGACCTCGCTCACCGGCCGCCTGCGGCTCATCGTCCGCAAGGATCTGCACCTCACCTGGCCCCGCGCCGAGACGCCGACGCACTTCATCGCGATGGGC
>QHTP01000094.1 GCA_003220855.1 Gemmatimonadota bacterium | reverse complement strand
CCGCTCTGTTGCGTGAAATCGTCCTTCGCCGCATGGCTCCGGTGAATTCGAGTCGGCCTCCTTCACCAACATGTGCAGCGCGTGACCAGCGCCACGTGTTCACCAACTTGTCCGAAATTTTTCGTTGGTCTGGGGCCGGCGGCCTGGATGAGGCCGTTGCAGGGATCCGCCCTCCGTTGAGGCGGCGGCGAGCCCAGGCAAGCGGGTGACGGGGCCCAGGCCGCACCCTGGGCCCGCCTCAGACCTCACGCTCGCTGGGCGGCACGACCAGTTGGCTTCGGTCGCCGGCTCCGCCACCAGTGCCCGGCGTTCACCCACAGCGCGCGCGCCAGTGCGCGTGGCGACAAGAACTGGCCCACGGAGATATTGCGGGCCCCGAACTCCTGGAAGTGCCGCGCGGCGGCCGGGTCTCGCGCCGCCGCCGAGTACAGGAGCCGCTCGAGCGCGTTGTAGGGACGCCCCGTCGCGTAGTCGCAGATGAGGAAGTCGTGGGCGGCGAGCGCGGCGTGATGACGCCGCGCATAGCGCGCGAGCCCGCGGTCGAGCAGTTGATCCGTCGCGAGCGCGTCCCCCACGCAGTCCACCAGCCATTCGGCCGACTGGAAGGCCCAGCCACACCCGACGCCCCACAGCGGGTCCGTCGCCAAGGCCGCGTCTCCAATGAACGCAAGACCCGGGAGTGTCGGCCTGCGGGACAGGTTCGGCATCTCGACCATGCCGAGGAATCCGGACGCCCGCTCCGCGTGCGCGAGGGACGGGCCCTCGGGGAGACGCCGGAACATCAGCTCGAAGGCCGTCTCAACGTTCGCCTTGAAGCCGGCGAGCTTGTCCTTGGTCGGCATGCACGCCAGGAGCGTCAGCCCCCCGTCGTTCGGGAACGTGTACGCGATGTCCGGCTCGAGAAACCACATCTGCGACTTCGTGCCCGACCGGAGCGACATCCCTCGGTAATACGCGAAGTAGCCGAACCGGTTGTGCGCCTTGACCCTGGGTGGGACTAACGCCAGCTCGGCGATGCGGGACTGGCGCCCATCCGCGGCCACCACCAGGCGCGCGTTCACGTCCCGCGTCGTTTCATCTCCCCGCCGAGCGCCGACGCCGACGATGCGACCGCCGTCGACGAACAGGCGTTCGGCCACATGTCCGGGGAGGAGATCGACTCCGGGCGTGCTCGCGGCGAGCCGCCGCAGCATGGGGTCCAGCGTCTCCCGGCGGATGTTGTAGCCGTAGCCGGGGTACCTGCCACCTCCGTTCCCCTCTCGCCGGATCCAACCCCAACGGGTCCAAATGTCGATCCCATTCCGGATACCGCCGGCTGCCTCGATCGCCTGCGCCACGCCGAGGCGCTCGATGGTCGGGGTGGCACTCGCTTGTATGAAGTGCGTGCAGACCCGCTTGTACGCGTTGGGATCGGCGCGGCTCTCGAGCAGCGCTACTCTCAGCCCGCCTCGAGCAAACAGCGTCGCCGCGGTGCAGCCAGCGATACTCGCACCTACGATCGCGACGTCATATTCGGGCCGTGTCATGCGGATGTCCTCACTCGGTTGCACAGCTGCTGTTGCAGGAATGGCAGCACGACCTGCGCGACGGCGCTGGGGTCGTCCACGAATGGCCAGTGGCCGCTGCGCTCCAGCACCACGATCTGTGCATCGGGGAAAACCTCCCGTTGCCGCCGGGCGTGCGTAACGGAGATGTATGGGTCGTGCTTGCCCCACACGACCAGCGCCGGGCGGGCGAGCGGGCGCAGAGCCGCCGCCAGCCGCTCCGCTGCACCCGCGGGATCGCTGGTCGCGCGGTACAACCGGAGTACTGCACGACGGGTCCCGGCGTCGTAGTCGTCGAACATCCCGTCGACGTAGTCGCGCGGCAGCCCGCGCGGATTGCCGCGTCGGAGCAGCAGACGGAACGTCGCGCGTGTGGCGGTGGCTTGAAACAGCTCTCCGAGCAGCGGCGTGCGCCAGATCCTGGCGAGCACGTGCCAGCGATAACCGAACAGCACGCCCGTATCGATGAGCGTGACGCTCGCGAACTCCGCGGGATGCTGCGCCGCCCAGGAGAGCCCCCAGGGTCCCCCGAAATCGTGGAGCACGAGGTGTGCGCGATGGATCCTCAGCTCCGCCAGGGCGCCGGCGAGATGCCGGGCGTATCCTGGCACCGTGTATTCGAACTCCCGAGGCTTGTCCGCACGACCGAAGCCCGGCATGTCCAGCGCAACAGCCCGTCCGAAGCGCGCGACCGCGGCCGTGAGGGGTTGCCAGTCCCGTGTCGAGCCGGGATTCCCGTGCACGAAGACCACGGCTTCGGGCGATTCCGAGGGGCCGCCCTCCAGCACCGGTGAGCGTACGCCGTTCACCCGTATCTCGTGCGCGCGCAGCGGCGCGGTCATGGCAGCGTGCCGACTTGAACGGGCGTCGAGCTGCTGGTCGTGGTGCCGTTGCCGAGCTGGCCCTGGAAATTCGCGCCCCAGCAGTACGCGGTGTCGAGCGTGGGTGCGCTGGTGATGCCGCACGTGTGGAACCCTCCCGCGCTCACGGCAACGAAGGAGAGCCCACCGGATACCTGCACGGGCGTGAGGCTTTGCGTAATCGTCGGACCAGCGCCCAGCTCGCCGAACTGGCCGAATCCCCAGCAGTACGCCGCCCCCGACGTCGTCACGCCGCACGTGTGGCCGCTATCGCTGGCGCTGGCGCTCAACGCCGTGAAACTGAGTCCACCAAGGACAGCGACCGGGCTTGATGCGAACGTCATCGTCCCGTCGCCCAACTGACCCCCGAAGTTCTCGCCCCAGCAATAGGCGACATTCGCGGTGGTCAGGCCGCAGGTGTAGGACGCGCCGGCGGTCACGCTCGCGAAGCTCAATCCACCGGCTACCGGACTGACCCCCGAAGTTCTCGCCCCAGCAATAGGCGACATTCGCGGTGGTCAGGCCGCAGGTGTAGGACGCGCCGGCGGTCACGCTCGCGAAGCTCAATCCACCGGCTACCGGCACGGGCGTCATGCTGCAAGGGAACGTTCCCGCGGCTGGCCCACACTGCTGTGGCCCGCCCGGCGCATTGTCGCCGAGCTGACCGGCTGCATTGCTTCCCCAGCAGTACGCCGCGCCCGCAGCCGTAACGCCGCACGTGTGATTGGCTCCCGTGCTCACGGACGCGAAGCTGAGTCCGCCGGAGACGGTCACCGCTGTCGTGCTGCACGGCAGGAGGTCCGTCACTCCGGCGACCCCACACAACTGCGCCCCACCCGAGGGACCATTGCCGAGCTGGCCGAAGTAGCTGGCCCCCCAACACTGCGCCGCGCTCACCGGGGGTGGGGTGACGCCGCAGGCATGACCGCCACCGACGCTCAGCACCACAAAGGTGTCCGCGTTCACGACGAGCGTCGGCGTCAGACTGCAGGGGAAGGAGCTGCACTGGTCGGGCCCCGTCGTCGAATTGGCGCCTACCTCACCCCTGATATTGTCCCCCCAGCACACCGTCCTCGCGCTCGTCCCGGTGCCACAGCTGGCAAACGAGCCCGCGCTGACCGACGCAGACGCGAGCACGCCGTAGGTACTGAAGTGGCTCGTGGTGCCGCTGACGGTATGGGTGACGGGGTCGACCACGCTTCCGGGCACGAGCTGCCACGCACCGCCGACCAGCGTGAACAACCGCAACCGGCGCTCCGCCATCCTCGCGGGGATGCCGGCCGGGGCGTATTGAACCGCGACCGTGATCGGTGCGGCGAAGGTCGTTCCCGACGGCCCGAGCTCGTACGCCGTCCCGCCCACGAGCGCGCTCACGTCGGTAGCGGGCGGCAGCGCAGCGAACACCGCTCCCACCTCGATGCGGAACTTGACCGGGACCGTCCGGCCGTCCACCAGCGGGAAGAGCTCCCCGGTGTTCACGTTGCGTGCTTCCTGCTGGCTGGCGACGACCTGCACGTCCGCATGCCCGAGCTCCGTGCCCGCGACGAGCACACGAATGCGGTAGACGGCGCCGGGAGTCAGGGTACAGGGGCCCGTCGTGCATTGGCCGGTATCCCAGTTCACGAGGTACAGCTGATCGGTCGGAGCGACCCGCACGACTTGGGCGCCGGTGCCGGTCGTCATGGAGAACTGCGCCTTGATGGAGCTGCAATCCGTGCTCGCAAGCTGACACACCACGACCACCGGCGCCTGGTTCGGATCGAACGTCCCGGTGACGGTGGGACTGCTCACGAGCGGGGGCAGGAAATAGAAGTGCACGTTGCCGCCGTGCGCCCCATCGACGAATTCGAATGTCGGCCCGCGAGTCGGACTGCGGGGCGACGTGATACTGGGTGCTCGATCACGACAGGAAAGTCCGAACACCAGCGCCGACATGGCGGCGATTCTCAAGGCGCGCTCACGCTTGGTCATCTTGATGCTCCGTCAGGGTTGCGGGACGATTCGCTTCCGCCCGCCACGTGGCGACGAGGCGCAGCAGGTCGTTCCCGTCCTCAAACCGTTCCCTTTCGCCCGTGCCCAGGCGTTCGATCGTTCCGCCAAGGATCAGGCGGTGCTTGCCAACCGAGCGCTCCACACGGATCATGAAGTACGAAACGTCGGTCACTGTGCGATCGTCGGTCAGCGGAGGCTGCTCGGACATGTCGCTCCTTGGTCGGGGGCTTCAGGCATCTGACCCGCACGCTACCCGCCGCGGCGCATCCGGCCGTCATCAGACGCGTCACCTCGCCGTCACCTCCCGCGAGCCGCGCTGCCGCCCGGCGTAGCCGTGTTCGTCCTGCGCACGCTGGGCGAGCTGCGCCTGAGCGGCGCTGCTGGCGAGCTGCTCCCGGGGCGGCACAGAGATCTCGCGCTCCTCGCCTACATCGCCCGACGCGGCTCGGGCTCGCTGGCTCGCGCCGAGCTGGCCGCCCTGCTGTGGGGTGAGCGGCCGGAAGCGACGGCGCGGCACTCGCTCCGTCAGGTGCTGCTGCGTCTCAAGCGGGCCCTGGCCGGTTCCCTGGACGTACGCGCGGACAGTGTGAGCCTGGCTGCCGGCGCGGTGGAGCTGGACGTCGCGGCGTTCGAGGCCGATCTGGCCGCGGGCCGCGAACGCGAAGCCGTGGCGCGCTGGCACGGCGAGTTTCTCTTCAGCGCGGACGACATTGGCGGAGAGAACTTCCGCGACTGGGTGGAAGGAGAGCGGGAGCGGCTCCGCAGGCGCTTGGTCTCCGCCTGCGACCGGTTGGTGGTCCAGGCGCAGCACGCCGGCGATTGGCCGGAAGCGGTGCGCTTCGCCGAGCGGTGGATCGAGGCCGCCCCCTTGGACGAGCGCGCTCATCATCGCCTCGTGGAAACGTTGGGCCTGGCGGGCCGCCACGACGAGGCGGCCGCGCGGCACGCCGGGTTCATCGCGAAGCTGAAGCGCGATGGCGCGGAACAGCCATCGCCGGCTTTCCTTCAACTCGAGCGTGAGATCCGCGAGCGAATCCGCGCCTACCGACGCGCCCGGCCCAGTCCGGGCTCGACCGCGTTGTTCACGCCCGATCTCGTGGGTCGGACCGAATCCTTCAATCAGCTGACAACGGCTTGGCGTGCAGTCCAGTCCGGGGAGGCCAGAATCGTCGTTGTGGAGGGCGACGAGGGAATCGGAAAGACGCGCCTGTGCGAGGAGTTCCTGCGGGTGGCAACGGAGCCCGCGGGCCGGGCGTGGGTGCTGCGAGCGCGGGCGCGGGACGCGGATCAGGGAGTCTCGTGGTCGACGGCCCGAGAGCTCCTCGCAGGTCTGACCGAGGCTCCCGGGCTCGCGACCGCTCCCCCCGGAGCGCTCGCAGCCCTCGGCCAGCTCGTCCCCGCGATCCGGGAGCGGTTCCCCGGGCGAGCGGATGCGGCCACTTGGCGTGTGGACGAAGCCATTGAGCAGGCGCTGACCGCGGTGGCCGGGGAAATGCCCGTCGTCGTGTTCATCGACGATGCGCCGTGGGTGGACGCCGCCACGCTGGCGTGGCTTGTCGGGCTCGCTACGCGCCTGCGGCAGGCGCGCGTGCTCGTCTTGGTGACCGCCCGCAGCGACCGGTCCGCCGCCGTGGCCTCGCTGGCGCAGCTGCACGGTGCGCACGGGGTGGAGCGGGTCCGTCTGCATGCGCTGCAGGCTCCCGAGATCGAACGGCTGCTGGCTTCGATGCTGGAGCTGCTCCCGTCAGAACGGCACGACCTGGCAATGCGACTCCACGCCGAGAGCGGGGGCAATCCCCTCTATGTGATCGAGCTGACAGCCGCACTGCTGGACGAAGGGCGCCTCACACTCGACCCGAGCGGTGCGTGGCGGCTTGCTCCGACGCTCGAGGGACGGGCGCTGCCAATGCCCGCCAGCGTGCAAGAGGCATTGAGCCGCCGGCTCGCCCAGTTGAGTGCCCCCGCGCGCCGTATCGTCGACGCCGCGGCGGTGCTGGGAGCCCCGGCGGAGCCGAGCGTCTTGCAGGAGGTCGCCGCGCTCGCTCCCGCCGACTTGGACCCGGCGTTGGATGAAGTCGTCGCACGGCGCTTCTTGCGCATCACGCTCCAGGCGCCCGGGCGTTACGAGTTCTCACACGAGCTCGCGCGTCACGCGACCTACAACCTGCTTCCCGTCGCCCGGCGTCGCGCCCTGCACCGGGCCGCCGTCCGGGCGCTAAAGCAGCGCGGTGCAAGAGACGCCGCGAGCCGTGCGGCCGTGCGTTATCACCAAGCCCGCGCAGAATCGGTCGCGCTCCAGGCGGGACGCTGGGCCAAGCGGCACGCCGTCGGCGTCGCTTTCGGCAGTGTCGGCGCGCTCATGGCGGCCGCGCTGTTCATCCAGCACACGAGGCGAACCCTCGCACTGGATCCCGATCTCGTGGCGGTGGCTCCGTTCGACATCCTCGACCCGAAGTTCGCGCTCTGGCACGAGGGGCTCGTCGATTACTTGTCGCGGAACCTTGACGGCGCGGGGCCCATGCGGACGGTGTCTCCCACCGTCGTGCTGCGCGGCTGGAAAGGTCCGGCGGATCCAGGGTCCGCGACCGAGCTGGGCCGGAGGAGCGGCGCCCGTTGGGTGGTGTTCGGACAGATGGTAGGGGAGGGGTCGGATTCCGTGCGGCTGCGGCCGACCGTCATCGACGTGGCGACCGGCAGGGCCCTGGCGGAGCCGGAGCGTACCGACGTGGGCGATCGGATCGACCGGTTGGCGGACTCGCTGACGAGAGACGTGCTGCGCGACCTCGGTCGACTCGGACCCGCGGTGCGCGTGGGGTCGGCCTCGCTCGGCACCAAGTCTTTGCCCGCGCTGAAAGAGTTCCTGCGCGGAGAGCAGCTGCTGCGTCGCTTCTCACTCGACTCGGCGATCACGGCATATAAGGTCGCGGTGCAGCGTGACTCGAGCTTCGCCCTCGCGCTCCGCCGCATCGGGTTGGCGCAGGGCTGGAGGGGAGAGGGCGGAGGCCCGCTGGCGCTCAGGGCCGGCCGCTTCAATCACGGGCTGGCGCCGCGGGACAGCTTCTTGATAACTGCCGACTCGCTCGAGGCCGCATCCGACGATTCCCTCGACGTCAGGTACTGGGCACATCGGCTGCGCAAGTTCGCAACGCTGGAAGAGGCGAGCCGCCGCTATCCCGACGATCCGGAAGTTTGGTATGCGCTGGGCGAAGCCCGGTTTCACCTCGGATACGTGGTGGGAAGCACGGCGCAGCAAACGATCGACGCGTTCAATCGGGCCCTGGCTCTCGACACGGCGTTCGCTCCTGCCTACTTCCACCCCGTGCAGCTCGCCCTCGACCGGAACGACACGGCTGCGGCACGGCGCTACGTCAACGGGTATCTCCGCCTGACGTCCGCTGTCCCCGAGGGGGCGGGGCTCCGGCTGGTGGCCCGGCTGCTGAGCCGGGAGCGGTCGCCGACGGTCCAATCGCTCCTCGCTACGGCTCCGGCGAACGTGCTGTTTGACGCCTGGCGATCCGTCCAGCGCTGGCCGGATTCCGCCGAGGCCGGCGTGCGGCTGTTGCGTCTCCTCGCGGGCGGCCGCCGGGGCGTTGGGGTTTCCGCCGACACCGCGTGGACCGGCTATTTATTGGCGACGGCGCTCTTGTACCGCGGCCACGTGCGTGAGGCCCGCGCGATGGTTCCCTCCCGCGTGAGCGTCCCGTTCGAGGAGCTGGCGCTGCTGGGTGCCGTCCCGGCGGAGTCGGCCGCCGCCGCGCTGGAGAATTGGCTTCACACTCGGAACGAGCGGCAGGTCGTGGCCGACCCGCCGTGGGTGAACCACTGCTATCGCTCGTTCCTCGCGGCGGACTGGTGGGTGGAGCGGCGCGATACCGTGCCGTTACTCGCGCTGATGCATCGGGGAGACTCGGTCGCGCGGTCGGTTCGGAACCCGGTGCGGCTCGCCGCTGCGCGCGGTGATGCCAGCCTGGCCCGGGCCGCCCTCGCGCTGGCCCGGCGTGACACGGCCGAGGCGGTGCGTCGGCTCCTGGCGTTCCCGGACTCGCTGTGCGCGAGCCCTTACGGCTCGCTGTCCCTCGGTCTCGGCCCGCTGCGCCGGGTCCAGTTCCACCTGCTCGCGGCCACGCAGCGCGATCGGGACGCGGCCCGGCTGTTCGATCAGCAGGTCAGCCTGCCGCTCGGCGCCGGCGCGATTCTCGGAACGCTGGAGCGCGGCCACGTCGCCGAGCGCTTGGGCGATCGGGCCGGGGCGATTCGGGCTTATGAATTTGTGCTCGCGGCGTGGCGGAACGCCGACCCGGAGCTCGGTCGCTACGTGACGGAGGCGCGGGCGGCGTTGGAGCGGCTGGGACGGCGGCCGCCGTAATGGATAGGATTTGGCTCGGACCGGCTTTGTCATTCCTGAAATACGCATCCACAAGGGAATCAACCAGAGCCATGCGTTCTATTCCCCTCATGATCATGGTGGGTGGGTGCGCCGCATCGCGCCTCGGGGTTCATAGCATCTGAGGTAGGGTCGAATATGCAGCGGAGGGCGGCTCGCAACCCGGCCGTCACGGACGTAGTTTCTTCGGCCGGCCCGAGAACGGCCTCCTCACCTTCGCCCTGACGCCTCCACTCCGACGCCACTCCGATCCTGAAGACCGTCCACACCCGGTCCGTGCGTCACCTACAACCCGGAGGATCCCGTCATGCTCCGTCTCCATTCCTTCACTTCCAAAATGGCGCGGCTCGGCGTTGCCGCGTGCGGGCTCGCGGCACTGGCGGCCTGCGGCGACAACAGCATCAGCGGTCCCGCGCTCGACCTGAGCCTGAGTCGCGTCGCCGGCTTCGACCCGCTCAAGGCCGCGCTGGTCCAGGCCCGGGATGAAGCCAACGGCGGCTTCAATCTCGACATGTGGGCGGCCGTCGTGGATCGCAACGGCCTCGTCGTCGCCGTCGTGTTCACGGGTGCCACCTCGACCGACCAGTGGCCAGGGAGTCGCGTGATCGCGGCCCAGAAGGCGAACACCGCCAACGCCTTCAGCCTGCCGCATCTCGCCCTTTCGACCGCCAATCTCTATGCCGCCACCCAGCCGGGCGGAACGCTATTCGGACTTCAGGAAGCCAACCCGACCAACGACGAGGTCGCCTATGGCGGCGACGCGGCCGACTACGGCACCCGCAAGGACTTCATGGTCGGGAAGCGGATCGGCGGAACCAACGTGTTCGGCGGCGGCCTGCCGCTGTACGACGCCGCAGGGACCCTCGTCGGCGGCCTCGGCGTGAGTGGCGACGCTTCCTGCGCCGACCACAACATCGCCTGGAAGATGCGCTACAATCTGCAGCTCGACCACGTGCCGGCCGGCGTGGCGGACGGCGGCAAGGACGACAACATCATCTACGACATCACGAACGGTGTGAGC
>QHTP01000093.1 GCA_003220855.1 Gemmatimonadota bacterium | reverse complement strand
GAGCCGTACACGTAGCGGTCGGACCCGAGATACTCCACCCGGCGCACGGCGAAGCGAAACGTGCGCGTGTCGTCCCCCGGACCGAACACGCTCTTGGGAAGAAAATGCTCCGGGCGAAAGCCCAGCAGCGTGCGCGCCGGCAGGGCCGGCTGGGACAGATCGCGCACCTCGAGCAGGTTCATGGGCGGCTGGCCGACGAAGGTCGCCACGAACGTGTCCACCGGGTCTTCGTAGACCTCCTGCGGCGTCCCGATCTGCCGCACTTTTCCATGCTCCATGACCACGATGCGGTCGCCCAGGCCCATCGCTTCCACCTGATCGTGGGTGACATAGACGGTGGTGGTCTGGATCTGGCGCTGGAACCGCTTCAGGTCGTCTCGGGCGGTGTTGCGCAACTTGGCGTCGAGATTCGCCAGCGGCTCGTCGAGCAGGAACACCTTGGGGTCGCGCACCAGCTCGCGGCACAGGGCGACGCGCTGGCGCTCTCCCCCGGAGAGCTGACGTGGGTAGCGGTCGAGGTAACGGGTGATGCTGAACAGCTCCGCCGCCCACCGCACCTTCTCGTCGATCTGCTTGCGCGGGACGCGGCTCGCCTCGAGCGGGAAGGCAATGTTCTGGAACACGGTGCGGTGGGGGTAGAGCGCGTAGCTCTGGAACACCATGGCGATGCCGCGCGCCCGTGGCGGCACGTCGCCGTCCACACGCTGGTCGCCGATGTAGATCTCGCCCGACGTGGGCCGCTCGAGCCCCGCGATCATCCGGAGCAGGGTCGTCTTGCCCGAGCCCGAGGAGCCCAGCAGCACCAGGAACTCCCCATCACGGATCGAGAGGTTCACCCCGTCCACCGCCTGCAGGTCTCCGAAGTGCTTTCGCAGGTTTCGGATTTCGATGCCAGCCACCGTTCGGGCCGCTAACTCCCGGGCTTGCGCTTATGCGCGGTCGTGTCCGGCGGCTTCGCCAGGTTCACCGGCGGGTTGTAGATGATGCGGTACGGGTTGTCGGGGACCTGGAGGTCCTTCACCACCGCCGGCGGGGGGCCGGCGGGAGGCCATGCTTGGCGGCGCGCTCCAGCGCCGCAGGCGGCGAGCGCGATGACGATGCCACTGAGGACGACGACCCGTGTGGGCGCGGCGACGTGCATGGGTTCCCCTCGCTAACGGCTGGTGTTGGACCCTTCATCGGAAAGGGCGTCATCCGACGGCGCGCCGCGTGCGAGCCAGTCGCCGAACGCGGCCGCGTCTTGGGCCAGGCGCCACTCCTCGAAGATCGACAGCGCCATCGCGCGCACGCCGCCTTCACTTGGGCCGGCCGCCAGGCATTGCTCGTACAGCCACTCCTCGAATCGGTGCGGATCGGGGTCCGCGGCGACGGCCCGCTCGAGCAGCTCCCGCTTCATCGTCAAGCCGATCGCGTCCGGCGTCGTGTCGCGCTTGCGGCGCCGCCGCCTCCCCTCCGACGCGTCGAGCGCGGCCAGCAGCTCGCGGCAGATTTCGCCCGGGCGCGCCGGCGTGTCCCGGTTCATGCTCCGCCCCCACCCTCGACGCGCACTTCCAGCGCGTACCCCGGCCGCTCCGGTCGCCGGTAGCCGCGTTCGAGCGCCGCGATGTCGAGCGGGACCGTGGTCAGGTCGTCGACCAGAATCGCCCAGGGCGCGAGCGGCCGTACCGTCGTCACGGCCTTCAGGTAGCCCTTGCACGTGTTGCAGACCTCGATCTTACGCGACTGCTCGCCCGCCTCGGGCGTCAGATAGCCGAGGTTGTCGTGATGCGTCTCATCGCAGTACACGCACCGCAGCAGCGGGATCGCCCATCCCGCGCCACAGCGCCCGCAGCGCAATTGGCGCTTGCGCTCGAGGCCGGTGTACTCGGCCACCGCCGGCCATGCCCCGCACACCGGGCAGTAGCCCTCCCACCACGCGGCTGGCACGTCGGGAGCGAGGCGGCGGGCGCACGCCTGGAGCAACGGCAGCAGCGCCATCTGGCCGGCGACGCGCAGGACCGAAGGGTCGGCGCCGCCCGCGCGGGCGAGCGCATCTAGCGCCTCGTCGTCGTGGCTCAGCGCGGCGTCGAGCAAGACGATCTCGTCGACCTTCCGCGCCTCTCCCGGAAGGGCCAGCGCGAGCAGGCGGCGCACCCAGCCCCGGGTCGCACGAGCGTCGAGCGTTATCCGGGTATGGGCCAAGAGCGGCGCCTTGACGGGTCGCTCCGCCGCGGGGCTAGGCACGGCGGCCTCCCACACGGCGCCGTCTTCGCTCTCACCGAGGGCCGCCTCCAGCAACGTGAGCCACGCGTCGGACTCGGGTGTCGCGCGGCGGACCGCGGCCACCCGCTCGAGGAGCTCTACGTTCCGCGCGGGCCGAATACGGGCATGGGGCCAGAGCATTTCACCTTTACCGTGCGGCAGGGCGTCCGATAATACATCTTCGCGCCCTGGTGCAATTGGGTCACGGCGTCGTGGTTGCCCAGATCGGCACCGGGCCCACCCCCCCGCACGCGCTTCGCCTCAGGGCTGGCGCAGCCCACCAGGCCGGACAACAGGACGGCGGACCAGCAGGCGTGCCAGGCATGTTTGATCGTCACGTTACATCCCCGCCGCCACGCGGTAGCGCTCGATCCCTTCGGAGGCAAATATCGTGGCGAGCCGCAACAGAAAGCCCCCGAGCAGCACCAGCCTGGCGGCACCGGCCAGCGACCGGCGCTGGGCGTGCATGCGAAGCGGAGCCAGGATCCCGAATCCCACGCCCACGAGCAGGACCAGTCCCCAGAAACTGAGCCAGACTCTGTTCACCGCGCCGAGGGACGCCACGAACAGGACGAGTACGAGGAGCTCGACCACGAGCGCCTTGGTGTCGAACGCCGACAGTCGCGCGAGCGATTGCTCGGTCGCCCCGCGCCCCGGCGCGAGCAGGATCAACGTGGCGGCCCCGGTCGACACGCCCGACGCGAGGAACAACGCGCCCAGCCACGGGCCGTCCGCCCAGATGGGACGGTTGGTCACGGAGAGGAGCACGCCCGTGTAGCCGGCGATGAACAGGCCGAGCAGGCCGGCCACGCCCCCGACGACCTTCGCCAGCGTGCCCCGCACCGCGCCGCCCACCGCGCGCAGCGCCGGATTGTGCAGCCGCCCCTCCTCGGCCATGCCCCCGAGGGCCGTCAGGACCGAGAAGAGGCCGAACAAGAAAATCCCCCAGGCCCCGAAGGAAATGGGCGACCATCCCTTGAACATGAGCGTTGGGAAGTTCGCCGACTGGAACAGCATGTGCCAGAATCGCAGCGGCCGGCCCAGATCGATCGTCAGCAGCGCGCCCGAGATGATGGCGCCCACGGCGGCGACGTTGTAGCCGGTACGGGCGACGGGTCGGTCCTCCGGGGCGCCGAACCAGTCCACGATCGCCGCGAGCAGGGAGCCGCCCCCGGCGATCCCGCCGACGAAGAAGTACAGGATGATGAGCCAGGCCCAGTGCGGCGCCCCGCTGAAGAAGGTGTCAGACATTGCCGCCTCCTCCCCGGCTCTGCTCGTCCATGCGCCGTTTGCGCAGGCCCACGATGGCCAGCAGTCCCAGCACGGCCGCGCTCGCGACGGACAAGCCACCGCTCTTGGCGAGATTCGTCGTAGGCAGCTCGGGGTGGCGCGGTAACCCGTACACCTCAGGCTTGTCCACGAGCAGGTAGAACGAGTTGAGCCCGCCGAGGGGACCGCCCGGGTCGGCGCCGTAGAGCTCCGCGGCGACGCCCTGTGACTTGAGCTGTGCGACGCGTTTCTCGGCCCGCGTCCGCAGCTCGGCAATCGCCCCGAATTGGATCGAGTCGGTGGGGCACGCCTTGGAGCATGCCGGCTCGAGCCCCACCTGGAGCCGGTCGTAGCACAGCGTGCACTTCTGGGCCGTGCCAGACACCGGGTTGATGTCGATCACGCCGAACGGGCACGCGGCGATGCAGGCCCGGCACCCGTTGCACACGTCGGACTGGATCACCACCGTGTCGAACTGGGTACGGACGATCGCGCCGGTGGGACACACCTCGAGGCAGCCTGCCTGGACGCAGTGCTTGCACACGTCGCTCATCATCAGCCAGCGGCCGTCGTAGGGGCCCTTGAACTGCTCGATGAAGCGCACGTGCCGCCAGTGGATCCCGTCGAGCTTGCGCGTGTTGTCGTAGCTGTCGCCCGAGAGCTCGCGTACGCCACCGTTCTCGGCCGGGAGCTGGTTCCATTCCTTGCATGCCACCTCGCACGCTTTGCAGCCGATGCAAACCGTGGTGTCCGTGAAGAATCCCATGGCTTCGGCCATATCACGCCTTCTCCACGTTGCAGACGAACGCCTTGCCTTCGTGGATGGACACGTTGGGATCGCCCACCCAGGCCGTGAGGTCGTTGACGACGTCGCCCGTGCTCAACCCCATCCAGCCCCAGTGCCAGGGCATGCCGACGTGGTGAATCCGCTTGCCCGCGATCTGCATCACGCCGATGCGGTCGGTGACCAGGGCCTTGGCGCGGATGTGGCCGCGGGGGCTCGAGACGACGAGCCAGTCGAGGTTCTTGATCCCCTTCTCTTGCGCGAGTCCCTTGCCCAGCTCGATGAACAGCTCGGGCTGCAGCTCGGCGAGCCACGGCAGCCAGCGGCTCATCGCGCCCGCCAGATAGTGCTCCGTCAGCCTGTACGTGCTGATCACGTACGGGAACTTCGGGTCACCCACCACCGCGAGCTTGTTGTACGGCTTGCCCGGCGCCCAGACCTTGTGCACGGGGCTGGTCTGCTGCTTGTACAGCGGGTTCTGGATGGGCGACTCGTGCGGCTCGTAGTGGGTCGGCAGCGGGCCGTCCACGAGGCCGGCGGGCACGAACAGCCAGCCCCTGCCGTCGGCCCGCATGATGAACGGCTGCGTGCCGGACAGGGCGTCGAGGCCGATGCCGTCCGGCTTGGGTTGCGCATCCGGGGCCTTGGTCGCGCCGAAGTCGGGCACGTCGTAGCCGACCCACTTTCCCTTGGGCACCGGCTTCCCGGTCTTGGGGTCGGGCGGGTTGACGAAGGTCGGGTCCCACCAGATCCAGCGCTTGCGCTCGCTCCAGGGATTGCCCTTGAGATCGGCCGACGCGCGATTGTACATGACGCGCCGGTTGGCGGGCCACGCCCAGCCCCACTTCAAATGTGCGCCCGGCACGCCGGGCGGATCGGGCTCGCGCCGCGCGGTGAGGTTCTGATCCCACGCGGGGTAGCAGCCGCAGTAGATCCACGACGCGCACGTGGTCGACCCGTCGTCCTTCAGCTCGGCGAAGCCTTTGAGATGCTGCTTCGGATCGGCCGTCTGATAGCCGTTGATCTCTCGCAGCACTTTGCGCGCGCTGATCTCGCCCGGATACAGCGGCTCCTCCCCCGCATCGGGATCGAAGTCCCACGAGACGTTGTTCCATCCCTGGTCGCGCGACAGCTTGGAGCCGGCGTACGCCTTCTTCAGACGTTTGGCCAGGTTGTGGTAGAACCAGCTGTCGGTGCGGCAGTCGCCCGGGGCCTTGGCGGCGTAGGAGTGCCACTGCAGCATGCGCTGCGTGTTCGTGAAGCTGCCGTCGTATTCGGCGATCTGTGTCGAGGGGAAGAAGAAGATTTCGGTCTTGATGTCCTCGATCTTCACTTCGCCCTTCTTCACCTCGGGGCCCAGATACCAGTGGGTCGCGGTCTCGGTGAGCCAGTTGTCCTTCACCACCAGCCAGTCGAGCTGGCGCAGCGCCTGCCGCGTCGCCCCGCCGTTGAGCGAGGTGGCGGGGTTCTGCCCGACGCAGCACATCCCCTTCACCTTGCCGTCGGCCATGGCCGCGAAGCTGGCGATGTGGGAGTGATCCCCCAGGATCTTCGGATGCCAGTCGTAGCCGAAATCGTTCTCGGTGGTCGCGGCCGCGCCGTACATCGACTTCAGGTACGACACCAGGAACTTCGGCGTGTTGCCATAATAGCTCGTGGGGGTGGTCTCGGCTGCCATGTAGTCGCGCAGCGTCTCGTGCGGCCGCAGCGCCGACGGCGCGTTCATGTACCCGTGGATGCTGTGGTACAGGGTCGGTACATCGGTCGAGCCCTGGATCGCGGCGTGGCCGCGCAGCGCCATCACGCCCGCGCCGGGCCGCCCGATGTGCTGCGTCCAGGCGACCGCGTACGCGAACGCGCTGCTGCGGTCGCGACCCGAGCTCTCGAGCAGCATCTCGGCCACCTTGATGAACTTCTCCTTGGGCGAGCCGCACACCTGCTCCACCATCTCCGGCGTATAGCGGGCGAAGTGCCGCTTCAGGATCTGGAACACGCAATGCGGGTTCTGGAGCGTGGGGTCCTTCTCCGCCGGCCCGAGCTTAAGTGACCGCACCAGGTCGTCGAACGGCGGGCCGGCGCGCTTCGCGATCAAGTCCTTCGTGATCGCCCCGGCCGCTGCAGTGGTGCGGGTGATTTCGACGCGGGCGGGCGCGGGTCTTGGGCCGCGCTTGTACTGCCACGTGGCGTTGTCGTACCGACCCTCGAGCCCGTTGTAGGGCCAGAACGCCGGCTCCGAGAACTTCACCAACCCTGAAAAGACGCCCTCCAGCTCCTCGGTGTCTTTGAAGTCGTCGCTGATGATCGTCGCGGCGTTGGTGTAGTTGACCGCGAACTCCTTGAAGAAGGGGTCCGTGTTCCACCGCTTCGAGTTGATGACGTAATTGATCAGTCCGCCGAGGAACGCGATGTCCGAGCCTGCGCGGATCGGGACGTGCAGGTCCGCCACGGCGCTGGTGCGGGTGAACCGGGGATCGACGTGGACCAGCTTCGCGCCGTTCAGCTTGGCTTTCATGGGCCAGCGGAACGCCACGGGATGGCACTCCGCCATGTTCGAGCCCATTATCACGAAGCAGTCGGTGTGCTCGAGATTGCGCGGATACAGGGTCGCCGCGCCGCGACCGAACCGTGTCCCCAGACCGGGGACGCTAGAGCTGTGTCATATCCTGGCCTGATTTTCGATGGCGACGACCCCGAGGCCACGCCAGAACTTCTGGCACACGTGGTTGAACTCGTTGTCGAGCGTCGCTCCACCGAGCGCGAACACCGCCGGCGTCATATTCACGAGCTTCCCATTCGGGAGCTTCTCGATGAACGTCTCGTCCCGTGTCTTCTTGATCAGCTCCCCCACACGGTCCATCGCCCACTCGAGCTCGACGACCTCCCAATCCGACGCCCCTGGCTTGCGGTGCAGCACCGTGGTGGCGCGGTTGGGGTTCACGTGGAGCTGATAGATCGCGGCGCCCTTGGGGCAGAGCGTGCCCTCGTTGTGCGGGCTGCGCGGATCGCCTTCGATGTTGACGATCTTGCCGTCGACGGTGTGAATGAGGGTCGCGCACCCGACCGAACAGAACGGGCAGATGCTCGGCGTCGTCTTGGCGTCTTTGATCCGCAGCTCCTGCGCCCGTGCCACGGCCGGCGCCAGCGTCACGCCGAGCCCGACCAGCCCGCCGATGGCCGTGCCCGCTCCGGCGCTGGCGGTGAGGCGCAGAAAATCCCGTCGACCGACCAGCATACGCTCCTCCGCGCTCGAGATGAGGTGGGTGCGCGAAGCTTCGTCACCGATTGCCCGATGATATAGGGACGGGGTTGGGAGCGCGCAACCCCCCGAGCCGTGGTTATTTTCGGCGGACCTGGCGATCCCCGGCGGGTCAGCGTAGAGTCCGCAGTTCTCCGCTTCAGGAGGGTCGAGCGATGCCCGAGCTGCCGGAGCTCACGCCGCAGCACTTCGAGATTCTGGTTGTGCGTGAGCTGCGCAAAGTCGGGCTCGACGTCGCCGAGCTCCGCATCCATCGCCGCGCCACGCTGCCCGAGCCGGAGCGGGGCTATCTCCTCGAGCTCAAAGGTGTCCTCGGTGCAGCCACGTGGCGGCCCCAGGCCCTCATCGCCTGCCTGCGCCAGCAGGCGCCGATCGGTCGCGCCGCCGTGGAGTCGCTGCGCGATCACGTCAAGGAGGCGGGGGCCGAGGCGGGACTGCTGTTCGGCGCCGCCGACTTCGATCCCGAGGCTCTGGCCGCTGCGCTGGACGGCGACCTCGCCCTCCTCCGGGTCACCGACGGTCGCAGCGCGTTCGATACGAGCGGCTGGGGCCCGCCGGGGCACTACCCCGCTTGGCTCCCCGCGTACTGCGCCCAGATGGTGAAACGCGATCCGCTCGGCCAGCCACGATATCACCTGCTCGAGCCCGGCCAGGGTGATCAGATCTTGCACTCCATGAAGGAAAGGCACGTCGGATGACCGAGCTGGCGCCGCAGAAGGACGCGATGGACGTACTCCAGGCGTGGGTCGACGACTACAACAGGCGCGCGGAGCCGGGGATCCGGCTCGGCTCGGCCGGAGAAGCGGGGGGCGCCCAGCTGCGGCTCAAGTACAGCCCCACCGAGGGCCAGGTCTCGATCCTGCACCTCGTCGCCGTCGAGCGCGCCGGTCACGCGGCCATCCTGGTGCGCCGGTTCGATGGTCCGACGCCGGAAACGGCGGTCGAGGCGGGACTGTGGGCCAGCCGAGAGCTCGGGCGGCGCTAGTCCCCGTCTCCATCCGGGACCTCGGCACACTGGGCGGTGCCGTGAGCCAGGCGAAGGCCGTGAACCGCCGCGGTCAGGTCGTGGGCACGAGCCGCGACGCTCAGGGCCGCACCCGGGCGTTCCTCTGGGAAGAGACCCTGGGGATCGTCGACTTGAAGCCGCTCATGGGCGTGAGCACCTCGGCGAACGACATCAACGACACCGGCGAAATCGCGGGTGGTGGCGACACCGGGTTCGGTGACTTCCACGCCTATCTCT
>QHTP01000092.1 GCA_003220855.1 Gemmatimonadota bacterium | reverse complement strand
TTATATTCTGGTCATGCACGACTCCCTCTACTTCACCGACCACCATCTCCAGGTCCGCGACATGGTGCGCGACTTCGCGCAGCAGGTCGTGCGGCCCAGCGCGCGCCAGTATGACCGCGACAGCGCCTTCCCGTGGGAGAACGTCCGCCGCATGGCCGACCTGGGATTGTTCGGTATTCCCTGGCCGGAGGAGCTGGGCGGCTCCGGCATGGACTATCTCTCCTACATCATCGTCATCCACGAGCTCGCCAAGGTCGACGCCAGTCACGCCATCACCGTCAGCGCCCATACGACGCTCGGCACATCGCCGATCGTCGACTTCGGGTCGGACGAACAGAAGAAGACGTTCGTGCCGCTGCTCGCGACAGGAAAGGTGTTGGCCGGCTTCGGACTGACCGAGCCCGGGGCGGGTTCGGATGCCGGCGGGACCCAGACGGTCGCGGCGGACAAGGGCGACCACTTCGTGTTGAACGGCTCCAAGATCTTCATCACGCACGCCGGCGTGGGCGAGATTTTCGTCGTGACGGCGCGTACCGACCCGGACGCCAAGAAGACACACGGCATCAGCGCCTTCATCGTCACCAAAGACACGACCGACCTGGAGCAGGCGAAACGGGTCGGCGTGGGCCACGACGCCTCGCTCCCCAAGTGCCCCGGCGTCCTGGCGGCGAAGAAGGAGGACAAGCTCGGCTGGCGCGCCTCCGATACGCGCGAGCTCGTGTTCCAGGACGCGATCGTTCCGAAGGAAAACCTGCTCGGCCCGCTGAACAACGGCTTCCGCCAGTTTCTGCACACGTTGGACGGGGGTCGCGTCGGCCTGGGCGCGCTGTCGCTCGGGATCGCCGAGGGAGCGCTCGAGGAGTGTCTCCGCTACACCGGGACCCGCAAGCAGTTCGGCCGGCCGATCGCGAGCTTCCAGGGCGTGCATTTCGCGCTCGCCGACATGGCCACCGAGATCGAGGCCGCGAAGCACCTGGTATACCACGCCGCCTGGCTCAAGCAGCAGCGCCAGCCGTTCAAGCGCCAGGCGGCGATGGCGAAGCTGTACGCGTCCGAGCTCGCGATGCGCGCCACGACCAAGGCCGTCCAGCTGCACGGCGGCTACGGCTACACCACCGACTATCCGGTGGAGCGGATGATGCGGGACGCGAAGATCTGCGAGATCGGCGAGGGGACGAGCGAGATCCAGCGGATCGTGATCGCGCGGGGGCTACTGGGAGACCTGATAGACTGACAACCTCCTCAACCTTTCATCACTGCATCCCCAGATTTTTCACGAGGAACGCAAACCGGTCCGCCTGCTCCTCGATCACCTTGCTGGTCGGCTTGCCGGCCCCGTGCCCGGCCTTCGTCTCGATCTCGATCAGGACCGGCTGCGGTCCCGCCTGCGCGGCCTGGAGCGCCGCGGTGAACTTGAACGAGTGCCCCGGCACCACGCGGTCGTCGTGGTCCGCCGTGGTGACGAGCGTCGCCGGGTAGCGCGTCCCCGCCCGAATGTTGTGGAGCGGTGAGTACTTGTAGAGATAGGGGAACTGCGTCGCGCTGTCCGCGGAGCCGTAGTCGGTCACCCAGGCCCAGCCGATCGTGAACTTGTGGAAGCGGAGCATGTCCATCACGCCCACCGCGGGCAGGGCGGCGCCGAACAGCTCCGGCCGCTGCGTGATCGCCGCCCCCACGAGCAGCCCGCCGTTCGAGCCGCCGGCAATCGCCAGCTTGGGCGACGAGGTGTAGCCCTGGGCGATCAAGTACTCCGCCGCCGCGACGAAGTCGTCGAACACGTTCTGCTTCCTGCCGAGCATCCCCGCTTGGTGCCACTGCTCGCCGTACTCGCCGCCGCCCCGCAGGTTCGGCACGGCGTACACGCCGCCCAGCTCGAGCCACACGAGCATGGCGACCGAGAAGCTCGGCGTGAGGCTGATGTTGAACCCGCCATAGCCGGACAGGTACGTCGGGTTCGCGCCGTCGAGCCTCAGTCCGTTCCGATGCGTGATGAACATCGGCACGCGGGTCCCGTCCTTGCTCGCGTAAAATACCTGCTTCGTTTCGTAGCCCGACGGATCGAAGTCGATCTTCGGAGCCTTGAAGACGTCGGTCGCCCCGCTCTGGAAGGCGTAGCGGAAGATGGTGGTGGGATACAGGAACGAGGTGAAGGCGTAGAACATCTCGGCGTCGCGCCGCTCGCCCGTGATCGAGCCCACGGTGCCGAGCGTGGGCAGCGCGAGATTCGAGAGGGGCCGGCCGTCGAGCGCGTACAGGCGCAGTCGAGACGACGCGTCGTGCATGGCGCTCGTCACGAACACGTCGTGGATGATGTGCACCTCCTCCAAGACGTCCGCGCCCTGAGGAATGACCTCGCGCCAGCGAGCCCGCTCGGGATGCCGCGTGTCGATCGCGATGACCCGCTTGCGGGGCGCGTCCAGGTCCGTGAGGAAGTAGAACACCGGGCCGTCATTGCCCACGAATGCGTAGCTCGCGTCGAAGTCGTCGAGCAGCCGCACCACGTCGCCCGTGACCCGCGGGTGCCTCGGATCTTGTAGATCGAAATAGTAGATCCGGTTCCGCCGGTCGGTGCCGAGCCATATGTGCAGGACGGCGTAACGACCATCGTCAGTCACTTCCGCGTTCATGCCCCAGTCGGGCTGGTCGGGCCGCTCGTAGACGAGCACGTCCTGTGGCTGATCCGTTCCGAGCCGGTGATAGTAGACCTTCTGGAACCGGTTGACGTCGCTGAGCGCCTTGTCGCCGGGCTCGGGGTAGCGGCTGTAGAAAAAGCCGGCGCCGTCCTTGGTCCAGGACGCCCCCGAAAACTTGATCCAGCGAAGCTGATCCGGCAGGTCGCGCCCGGTGGCCACGTCGCGCACCCGGAACTCCTCCCAGTCGGAGCCGCTGGCGGACGTCCCATACGCGACCAAGCGGCCGTCTTCGGACACCGCCAGCGTCGAGAGCGCCACCGTCCCGTCGGCGGACAGGAGGTTCGGGTCCAACAGCACCGTCGGGTCGGCCGTCAGCGCCGGCTGCGTGTAGAGCACCGACTGGTTCTGCAAGCCGTCGTTCTTGAAAAAGAAATACCGGCCGGCCTTGTGAAAGGGCGCGCCGTACTTGGGATAGTCCCACAGCCGGCGCAACCGCTCCCGGATCCGCTCGCGCGCGGGGATCGCGGCCAGATACGTCTCCGTCAGGCGGTTCTGCGCCTCGATCCAGGCGCGCGTCGCCGGCGCGTCGGGGTCCTCGAGCCAGCGATAGGGATCGGGGACCTTGGTCCCGTGATAGTCGTCCACGACGTCGCCTGGCGGGGCGGGCGGATACTGCAGGGTTTGGGCGGCCGCGGGCGCGGCGCCGGTGGTAAGGACGGTCAGGAGCACCCCCCGGAAAGGACCGACGCGTGGCGTCATGGCCCGGTAATCTCGCCCCAGTTGACGTAAGTTGCAAGGCCGCTTATATTTACCATATGCATTGGACTCGAGGATGGCTAGCGCTCCCTGGCGCCGTCGCAGCGTCGCCCGGGCGACTCTCGTCCAATCGGTTCGACTCATCCGAGGCTGATCTCAGCGGCATGAGTTTCTGCTGGAACAATCGCGGGATCCCGACCGGCTGTTGGCCGACCGGGGTCGAGGGCACTTGCTTTGAAACGGGAAATTCTCATCAGCGGGACCGCGCGCGAGACTCGCGTGGCGATCCTGGAGGACGATCGCCTTGTTGAGCTCCTGGTCGATCGTCCCGACGCCCGCCGCATGGTGGGCGATATCTACCTGGGCACGGTCGAGGCCGTGCTTCCGGGAATCCAGGCCGCGTTCGTCAACATCGGGGCCGAAAAGAGCGCGTTTCTCCACGCCTCCGACCTGATCGAGGCGGAGGAGGACGACGAGCCCTCCGATCATGACGACGACGACAACGGCAACGGCGAAGGGGGCGGGACCGGCAGCGGGGGCGGCCGCTCCTCCCGGCGCCGCCTTCCCAACGTCAGCGACGAGCTGAAGCGCGGCGAAGCCAAGCTCGTCCAGGTCATCAAGGAGCCGATCGGGACCAAGGGACCGCGCGTCACCGCGCAGGTCTCGCTGGCCGGCCGGTTTCTCGTTTACATGCCATTCGCCTCCAAGGTCGGCGTCTCCCGCAAGATCGAGAACCGTGAGCAGCGTGCCAAGCTGCGCGAGCTCGTCTCGAAGCTCGTCCCGAAGGATTCGGGCGGCTGGATCATCCGCACCGTCGCCGAGGACCTGACCGAGCAGAGCTGCAAGCGCGAGATCGATCACCTGTACGGCCTGTGGAAGAAAATCAAGCGCAAGTCGGGCTCCGTCCGGGCGCCGGCGCTGCTGCAGCGCGAGACGTCGCTCACCCGCGGCATCATCCGCGACCTGTTCTCGGACAAGGTCGACTCGCTGCTCGTCGATTCCAAGATGCTGCACAACGAGGTCGTGCAGTATCTCAAGCAGATCGACCCCGACTTGATCGAGCGGGTGAAACTGTACGAAGCCGAAACGCCGCTGTTCGACGAATACGACGTCGAGGCCGAGATCCGCGCACTCTTCAAGGCGCGCGTCGAGCTCCCCACCGGCGGCTACCTGATCATTCAGCCGACCGAAGCGCTCACGTCGATCGACGTGAACACCGGCCGCTATACGGGCAAGAAAGACCCTGAGAGCACCATCGTGAAGACCAACCTCGAGGCGGCCCGGGAGGTGGCGCGTCAGCTGCGGCTGCGCGACATCGGCGGCATCATCGTGGTCGACTTCATCGACATGGAGTCGCGAGGGAATCGCGACAAGGTGCTACAGGAGCTGCGGGCCCATCTGGGTCGCGACCGCGCCCGCACCAAGGCGTTCGCCGTCTCCGAGCTGGGGTTGATCGAGATGACCCGCCAGCGGGTGCGTCCCTCGCTGTGGCAGTCCATGACGGCGGAGTGCCCGACCTGCAACGGCACCGGACGCGTGTTCCGGCCCGAAGTCGTGGTGCGCCGCATGGAGCGCTCGCTCAAGCGCGCCGGGGCGGAGCACAAAGAGCGCCAGCTCGCCGTGCGACTGCATCCCGATGTGGCACTGTACTTGGTCGAGCAAGAGCCCAACTTCCTGCGCCAGCTCGAGAAGCAGACCGGATTGGAGCTCGAAGTGCGCGACGACCCGATGATGCGGCTCGACGAGTTCCGGATGATGGCGAAGCCCGCCGGGCGGGACGTGACGGAGCAGTACGCGGTCGCGTGAACCTTGACTATCTCTAAGCCTCCCTTTAGCTTCCGCGCCCTATGACGTACGCCATTTTCGCCACCGGGGGCGCCCAATTCCGCGCCGAGCCCGGCGTCACCATCAAGGTCCCGCTGCTCGCGGCCGAGCCCGGGACCAAGGTGACGTTCGACCAGGTCCTGCTCGCCAGCGACGGCAAACAGGTGCAGGCAGGAAAGCCGGTGGTGAAGGGGGCGAAGGTGACCGCCGAGATCGTGCGGCACGGCAAAGCCAAGAAGATCAAGATCTACCGCTTCGCCCGGCGCAGCGGCTACCGCCGCCACGGCGGGCATCGGCAGCAGTTCACGGAGATCAAGATCGCCGACGTCAAGCTCAAGGGCGACTGAGGGCGCACAATGGCACACAAGAAGGGTGTCGGGTCCTCCCGCAACGGCCGCGACTCCGGGCCGAAGTACCTCGGCGTGAAACGCTTCGCCGGGGAGCATGTCACGGCGGGCACCATCCTCGTGAAGCAGCGGGGGACCAAGTTCCATCCCGGTCTGAACGTGCGGCGCGGCTCCGACGACACGCTCTTCACGGTCGTCGACGGCCAGGTGCGCTTCGAGCACAAGAACAAGAAGCGGTACCAAGTGAGCGTATATCCGAAAACCTAGACGGGTAGACGGGTAGACGGCGAGCGGTGACTAGGAAACGCAAGTGGCCAGGAGGAGCTGTTCCTGGCCACTTTCACTAGTCACCACTACCCGTCTACCCGTCTAGTAGTTGGGTGGCAGTTTCCGATACCGCTCCAGCAGCTCCGTCTGCCGGCTCTTCAGGGGAATCTCCTTCCCACGGATCAACACGTGCTCCACCCCGGTCGTGAACTCGAACGGATCGCCCGACCACACCACGACGTTGGCGACCTTGCCGGCCTCGAGCGAGCCGTAGCGATCGGCCACGCCGAAAATCTCGGCCGGGGACAGCGTGACCGCGCGCAGCGCC
>QHTP01000091.1 GCA_003220855.1 Gemmatimonadota bacterium | reverse complement strand
GAACCGCGCCCGCGGCCTGCCGTCCGGCGACGGCCTGTTCCTACTGCTCGACGCCGGCACGGGGGTGCCGGCGGTGCTGCTCGAAGAGCACGGTTATCTCACGGACTTCCGCACGGCCGCAGCCGTGGCGCTCACGCTCAAGTATCTCGCGCCCAGGGACGCGCACGAGGCCCTGCTCGTGGGTGCGGGAGCCCTCGCCCGGCTCACGGCGCGCGCCATGGTGGCGCAGATGCCCCTCGCCTGGCTCACGCTGTGGAATCGCACGCCCGAGCGTGCCGGGCAGCTCGCCCGCGAGCTTGCGCAAGTGGTGGAGACGCGCATCGCGCCCGCCCTCGAGAGCGCGGTGCGCGAAGCCCGAGTGATCGTGACCGCGACCGCCAGCACGAAGCCGTTGATCATGGCCTCCTGGGTGGCGCCCGGGACGCACGTCACCTCGGTGGGGACCGGGAGCCCCGAGAAGATCGAGCTCGAGCCCGCGTTGCTGGCGCGCGCCGACAAGCTCGTGGCCGATCGCGTGTTTCAGACGGAGCGCTACGGCAACCTGCACCACGCCGTCGCGGCCGGAGTCATGACCCGCAAGCGGGTTTACGCTGAGCTCGGGGATCTCGCGGCGGGCCGGCGTCCCGGGCGGGAGCGCCCGGACGAGATCACTGTGGCGGACCTGACGGGCGTGGGCGTTCAGGACGCCGCGATCGCGCAGGCGGTGGTGGAGGCGTTGGGGCTGTGAGTCCCTGTCAGAACGCTGTCAGAAACCGCACTCGCGCAACCGCCGTATTCGGGCTATCCATATTTCGCATCACCCGCATCGGGGAGCGTAGCGCTACGAAACGCACATGGGTCGCCTGCGTCGCGGTGGCGTGCGTCGGCCCCCTCGCGCAGCTCGCTGCGCAGGGCGCGGCACCGTACACGGCGGCCGACGTGCACTTCATGTCCGGCATGATCCAGCACCACGCGCAGGCGGTGCTGATGGCCGGCTGGGCGCCCACGCACGGAGCGAGCAACGCCATGCGCGCGCTGTGCGAGCGGATCGTAGTGGGCCAGCGTGACGAGATGGTGCTCATGCGGCGCTGGCTCGACGACCGTCATGAACCTGTCGCCCAAGCCGACTCACCCGATGCAGCACACATGATGATGCCGGGGATGGACTCCTCGATGCTGATGCCGGGGATGTTGACCGCCGCACAGCTCGAGCGGCTGGACCACGCCCGCGGCCCGGAATTCGACCGGCTGTTCCTGCAGGACATGATCCGGCATCACCAGGGGGCCATCACCATGGTCAATCAGCTGTTCGGCTCGCGCGGGGCGGGCGAGGAAGAGCCGGCGTTCCGCTTCGCCGCCAACGTGTTCGCCGACCAGACCACGGAGATAGAGCGCATGCAGCGCATGCTCGCCAATTTCCTCGTCGCAGCACCCTAGCCCATTCACCCTCACCGGATCGTGCCATGAAACGTCGACTGTGCGCACTCGCTCGTGTCATCGGAGGCCTCTCTCTCACCGCGTGCGCCTCGTCGGGCGGTGCGAACCTGTCGACGGTCCCTCCCAGTCCGGACCCACGGGTGGGCCTGCGCGCCGGCGCCGTGCGCATCGACAGTGCCAACCGCCGCGCGCTCGAAGTGGCCCCGGCGGCGCAAGCGGCGTGGAATCTGCGACTGGTCGCGAACCGGCCTTCGTCGGAGAAGTTCCTGGGCGTCACCAACTCCGACCTCGCATTTTCCCGGAACTATGTGATTCAGGGTAATTACAACGGGTTCCAGGTGTGGGACGTTACGAACCCCGCGGCGCCGACGCTCAAGGTCGGATATCTCTGTCCCGCGTCGCAGAGTGACGTGTCGGTATACCAGAACCTGCTGTTCGTGTCCGGGGAGGGGATGGGGGGTCGTCTCGACTGTGGCATCCAGGGAGTGCACGACTCGGTCAGTACCGAGCGGCTGCGCGGACTCCGGATCTTCGACATCTCCGACATCGCGAATCCGAAGTACATCGCCAACGTGCAGACGTGCCGCGGCTCGCACACGCACTCCGTGGTGACCGATCCCAACGACCCGGCGAACGTCTACGTCTACATCTCCGGGGCCGCGCCGGTGCGCTCGCCCACCGAGCTCGCAGGCTGTGTCGCTGCCACTCCAGACTCGAACCCCAACAGCGCCCGCTTCCGGATCGAGGTCATCAAGGTGCCGCTCGCCGCCCCGCAGCAGGCGGCGATCGTGAGCTCGCCTCGCATCTTCGATTCGCTCACCGCGCCCCCGACGCACGCCGAGGCACCGGAAGACGTCGCCCGGGCGACCAAGGCGGCCGCCGACGCGCGCGCCAAGGGCGGCTACACCGCCGCGGTGAACGGCCTGGAATACGTGCTGGGACCGGGCTTCATCAATCCGATGCTCGACAGCGTCGTCAAGGCGCGCCACGGGACCGGGGCGCCCACCGCCGCCGACAGCGCGGCGCTGCGCGCCGCGATCCAGGGCATCGTCGACGTGATCGTGGGCGCGCCCAAGCCGGGGACGCCGAACACGGCCCGCCCGGGACCCGAGCAGTGCCACGACATCACCGCGTACCCGGCGATCGGGCTGGCGGGCGGAGCGTGCGCCGGCTACGGGCTGCTGCTCGACATCCACGACGTGGCGCACCCCAGGCGGATCGGGGCGGTGTCAGATTCGAACTTCTCCTACTGGCACTCGGCGACGTTCAACAACGACGGCACCAAGCTGCTCTTCTCCGACGAATGGGGCGGCGGCGGCGCACCCAAGTGCCGCGCGACCGACAAGCGCGAGTGGGGCGCCGACGCGATCTTCACGCTGGACGATAAGCGAATGACGTTCCGCAGCTACTACAAGCTGCCGGCGCCGCAGACCGAGCTCGAGAACTGCGTCGCCCACAACGGCTCGCTCATTCCGATCCCCGGGCGGGACATCATGGTGCAGGCGTGGTACCAGGGCGGCATCTCCGTGTTCGACTGGACCGACGCGGCGCATCCCACGGAGATCGCGTTCTTCGATCGCGGCCCGATGGACGGTACCAACCCCGTCGGCGGGGGATCGTGGTCGGCGTACTGGTACAACGGCCACATCTACAGCTCCGAGATCGCGCGCGGACTCGATGTGTTGGACCTCGCGCCGAGCGGGTTCCTCTCGAACAACGAGATCGAGGCCGCCAAGCTGGTGCACTGGGAGTACTTCAACACCCAGGACCAGCCGCGCATCGTCTGGCCGCCGAGCTTCGTGGTGGCGGCCGCATACGTGGACCAATTGGCGCGGTCCAACGGGTTGGCCCCCGAGCGGGTCGCAGCCGTGCGGCAGGCGCTCGCGGGCGCGCAAAAGCTCTCCGGGCGCGAGCGGCGGGACGCGTTGGCGCGGCTGGCGACACAACTGGGCGGTGACGTCGCGGGCGCCGCCGATGCGGCCAAGGTGCGCACCCTCGCCGCGGCGGTCACTGAGCTGGCCAACGCTCAGCCCTGAAGCGGGCTAGACCAGCGCCCGCAGCACGACGTAGGTCAATCCCGCGATCCCCGCCGACGCGGGGATCGTGAGGATCCACGCCCACACGATCCGCCCCGCGACGCCCCAGCGGACGGCCGAGAGGCGGTGCGCCGCGCCCACGCCCGAAATGGCGCCGGTGATCGTGTGCGTCGTGCTGACCGGGATGCCGAAGTGCGACGCGATGAACAGCGTGATCGCGCCGCTCGCCTCGGCGCAGAAGCCGCCGAATGGCGTGAGCTTGGTGAGACGCTGACCCATGGTCTTGACGATGCGCCAGCCGCCGGTCACAGTGCCCAACCCCATCGCCGCGCCGCACGCCACCACCACCCACGCGGGCACGGTGTTGGGATCGGTGAGGTGCAGGGGGGACGCCGCGATGGCCCCGGTCCCGAACAGCCGCTGCTCCGCCACCAGCAGGCCGACGATGATGCCCATGGTTTTTTGCGCGTCGTTGGATCCGTGCCCGAGCGAGTACGCGGCCGCCGAGCCGATCTGCAGCACGCGAAACACGCGGTCCACCCTGCGCGGGAGTGAGCGTCGCAGCCCCCACGACAAGGCCACCGTCAGCGCCAGCGCCAGCACCAGGCCCATCAGCGGCGCCAGCACGATGAAGACGAGGGTCGGGATCCATTTGCCGGGCAAGAGCAGTGCCGTGAAGCCAGCCTTCGCGACGGCCGCGCCCGCGTAGCCGCCGATCAGGGCGTGCGAAGAAGACGTGGGCAGCCCGAGCCACCAGGTGATGATGTCCCAGATGATGGCGCCGCCGAGCCCCGCCAAGATGACGGTGGCGTCTACCGCGGCCAGGTCCACGAGCCCCTGGCCCATCGTCTTGGCCACGGCGGTTCCGAACAAGAACACCGCGAGGAAGTTGAAAGCCGCGGCCCACACGACGGCGGCGGACGGCGACAGGACCCGCGTCGACACGACGGTGGCGATGGAGTTCGCCGCGTCGTGAAAACCGTTGATGAAATCGAAGCACAGCGCGACACCGACGATGGCGACGACGAACCAGGCGGACGCGTGCATCACGCGTGCTTGATCGTGATGGACTCGAGGTCGTTCGCGACGTCCTCCGACTCGTCGAGCGTGCGCTCGAGGTTGTCGTAGATCTCCTTCCACTTGATCACTTCGAGCGCGTCCCGCTCGGTCTCGAACATACGGCCGAGGGCTTCGTGGTAGATCGCATCGCCCTCTTCCTCGAGCTTCTTCGCCTCGACGCAGAAGCGCATGACGTCGTCGCCTTTCTTCAGGCGGCCGACGCCCTCGGCGAGCACGCCCACCATGCGCTGGATCACCTCGGTGAGCTGGTTCACCCCCTGCGGCGCGACGCCCAGGTGGAAGATCTGGGAGCGACGCGCGATCCCGTCGATCACGTCCATCACGTCGTCCAGGTCGGAGGCGAGCTGGTGGATGTCTTCGCGATCGAGCGGCGTGATGAAGGTGCGGTCCAGCCGGTTCACCACTTCGTGGGTGACCTGGTCGGCCTCGTGCTCGAGCCGTTTGATCGCTTCGACGTGACTGACGCGGCGCTGTGTCTCTCGTGTGAGGGGAGTTCTTCGCCACCCAACATAGCGGGCCCTTGCGGGAGCCACTAGGTTACCTCGCCAATGGCTACCACGCAGCAGCCGCAAGTCGACTTCGTCAAGGCGATCTCCCGACTCGACGCCACCGCGCTGGTCGTCGGGTCGATGATCGGCTCGGGCATCTTCATCGTTTCCGCGGAGATCCTGCGCGAAGTGCACGCGCCCGGCCTGCTGCTGGTCGTCTGGGCCGCCTCGGGCGTGGTCACGCTGATGGGCGCGCTGTCGTACGGGGAGCTCGCCGCCATGTTCCCCAAGGCGGGCGGGCAGTACGTGTACCTGCGCGAGGGGATCTCGCCGCTATTCGGCTACCTGTACGGCTGGACGCTGTTCGTCGTGATCCAGACCGGCACCATCGCCGCCGTCGCCGTGGCGTTCGCGAGGTTCACGGCGGTGTTCTGGCCCGGCCTCTCGCCCGCGGTGTTCCTCGGCTCCACGGTCCACTTTCCCCAACCGATCGGAGACGTCGCCGTCGGGCTCTCGCCCCAGCGCCTGCTCGCCGTCCTGTCCGTGGCACTGCTCACCTGGATCAACCTGCGCGGCGTGCGCACGGCGGCCATGATTCAAACGTCGCTCACGGCCGTCAAGACCGCCGCGCTCGCGGCGCTGATCCTGCTCGGACTCACCGTCGGACGACACGCCGATGCGATCGCGGCGAACTTCGGCGGCAACTTCTGGGCCACCGGCGGCGTCGCCGTCGGACTCGGCACCGTGGGCGCCGCCATGGTGGGGTCGCTCTTCTCGATGGACGCCTGGAACAACGTCGGCTTCGCCGGGAGCGAGCTGACCCATCCCGAGCGGGACCTGCCGGTCGCGATGGGAGCCGGCGTGTTGATCGTGACGGTGCTGTACCTGCTCGCGAACGTCGCCTACCTGAGCGTGCTGCCGGCCGCCGCCATCGCGACCGCGCCCCAGGACCGGGTCGGCACGGCGGCGCTCCAGGCGATCCTCGGGCAACCGGGACTCAAGCTCATGGCTGCTGCCATCATGATCTCGACGTTCGGCTGCAACAACGGCCTCATCCTGTCGGGCGCGCGCGTGTACTACGCCATGGCGCGCGACGACCTGTTCTTCAAGTCCGCGGGCGTGCTGCACCCGCGCTACAAGACGCCCGCCGTGGCGCTGGTCGTCCAGGCCGTATGGACGAGCGTGCTCTGCCTGTCGGGCACGTACACCCAGCTCCTGAACTTCGTCATCTTCGCCGCGCTGGTGTTCTACATGTTGACCGCGGTGGGACTGTTCGCGCTGCGCGTCAAGCGACCGGCGGCGGAGCGACCGGTCCGCACTCCGGGATATCCCTGGCTCCCCGCCCTGTACGTGATCGCGACCGGGGTGATCGCCGTGGACCTCCTGACTCAGGACGCCACGCGCACGTACAGTTTCCTGGGCCTCGGCCTGGTGTTGATCGGCGTGCCGGTGTACTTCGCGTGGCGCGCGATGGTCAGGCGCGCGGCGTGAAGCGGGGGTAGTCGCCCAGCACGATCACCACCGCGCCCTGCCCTTCGAGATCGCGGATGGCGCCCGCCATGGCAGGGTCCGCCGCCCGCGCTTCGATGTCCAGATAGAAGAGATATTCCCACGGCGTGGTGCGGTCGGGACGGCTCTCGAGCTTGGTCAGGTTGAGCCCGGCCGCGGCGAGCGGCGCGAGCGCGCGCGCCAACGTGCCCGGCCGGTGCGGCAGCTTGAGCAGCAGCGTCGTCTTCGCCGGCACGCCCGGCGGCGGCGACGCCGGCTCCGGCGCGACCAGCAGGAAGCGCGTCCGGTTGTGCGGCTCGTCTTCGATGCGCTCCGCCATGATCGTCAGCCCGTAGCGCCTGCCCGCCAGCGCACCGGCGATCGCGGCGAGCCCGGGGTCGCGCTGCCGCGCCACTTCGGCTGCCGCGCCCGCCGTGTCGTAGAACGCCACCACCTCCACGCCCGCCAGTCCGCGCAGGAAGCGCTCGCATTGCGCCAGGGCCACCGGATGTGACAACACGCGCCGCAGCGAATCGTGCGACGCGCCCGCCAGACCGAGCAGGCAATGGTGCACCGAGCTCACCACCTCGCCCACGATCGCGAGACCCGACTCGGCGATGAGGTCGAAGTTCGTGGCGATCGAGCCGACCAACGAGTTTTCGATCGGCAGGAGACCCAAGTCGGCACGACCCTCGAGCACCGCCTGGGCGACGTCGCGGAACTCCCGATACGGCTGCGACTGCGCGTGCGGCTCGAGCAGAAAGAGCGCTTCCTCGGAGTAGGCGCCCGGCTCCCCCTGGAATGCTATCCGCTTGTTTTCCATCGGCTTAGACTAATGGCTCCGGCCTCTTGCCGTAAGATTGCCGGGCGATCATATTGCCGATTCATGGCCCGAACAAACACCGAAGCTAGCCCTCCGCCCGAGCGCACCACCTGCCCCGACTGCGGGGCGGGCACCGTGCGCCAGTCCGGGTGCCTGGTGTGCGTGCAGTGCGGCTGGGCGCGATGCGGATGAGAGACGACGGGCAGGCGGACGGGCGGACAGGCGGACGGCCGGTCCGCCCTCCCCAGCTCCCGCTGTTACAGACCGTCAGTCCGCCGGTCCATCCGTCCGCCCCGGCCGTCCTCGACGAGCGGCTGCGCGGCACCCGGTTCGTATCCCTGACGGCCCGCTCGGTTCTCAACTCGCCGCAGCAAACGGGCGTGGATTTCTGGTCGCTCAATCCGTACGTCGGCTGCGAGTTCGGCTGCAGCTACTGTTACGCGCGCTACGCGCACCGCTACGTGGTGGAGCGGGCGCACGATGCCGGCCGGCTCTCGGTGCCTGAGTTTCGGGACTTTCGTGGCGCGCACGGCTGGGAAGCGTTCGAGCGGCGCATCTTCGTAAAGGAAGGCCTGCTCGGCGCGCTCGAGCGTGATCTGCAGCGGTACTTTCGGACCGCCGGTCCGACCGTCGGCCCGACCGCTCCGATTGTCATCGGCACCGCGACCGATCCGTATCAACCGGGCGAGCGGCGCTTCCGCGTGACGCGCCAGGTGCTCGAGCGGCTGGCGCGGTGCGAGGGGTTGAACGTCGGCATCATCACGAAGAGCCCGCTCGTGGCCCGCGACATCGACGTGCTGCAGCGGATCGGAGAGCGGAGCGATCTCCAAGTGCACGTGTCGCTCACGACCGTGGACGTTGGGATCATCAGACGGCTCGAGGCGCGCTCGCCGATGCCGGCGGCGCGGCTGCGGGCGCTCCGGCGCCTCACGGCGGCGGGCATCGAGGCGGGGCTGATCGTGGCGCCGGTCCTCCCGGGGATCACGGACGACGTTCCCCACCTGGAAGCGCTCTTCCAGGCGGCCCGGGAGGCCGGCGCTCGCTTCGTTCACGCCGGCCCGTTGCGGCTCTATGCGGCGGTGCGCGACCGGTTTCTACCGGTGCTGGACGCGCACTTCCCCCACTTGAGCGAGCGGTATCGGCGCGCCTACGCGCGCGCGAGCGGTGCGCCGCGGCCCTACGCGGCCGCGCTCGGCCGGCGCATCCGGCGGCTGCAACGTCGCTTCGGGTTTCCTGAGAACGCGGGGATGCGGGATCGTTATACGAACCGGTTACCGCCGGCGCAGGGAACGCTCGGCGTGTGACGGTTGGCGCTTACGACGTCCGGTGGTTCCCGTAATAGGCCATGAGCTGCTCGACCCAGGCCGGGACCGAGCGCCCGCGCGTCTCGTACGCTTCCGCCAGCAGCCGCGCGAGGCCCCGGCCCACGACGACGCCGTCGTGGCTACCGAGGCCAGAGCTGAGCTGCTCGACCAGCGCGACGATCCCGGAGGCCTTGCGAGATCGTGGCCGTTTGGAGCGCATCTGCCTTGCCCGGCTCGCTGCCATCGTCACACCGCCTCAGGAGAGCAACTGCACAAACAGCACACGTCATATAGCACAATTAACGGGGTGTTGCAATCGCGCCACGACGCGTCAGGCGACATCGCTGGCCGAATGCCCGGGTGACTCGTAGTGACGGCGCAACTCCAGCACCCAGGGCGGGGACCGGAGACCGCGGGCCTCGTACGACTCCACGAGCAACCCGGCCACCTCCCGTCCCATCTGCATGGTCTGCCGCGCCGACAGGTCGCTCGAGAGCTCGTTCAGGAGGCGCACGAACTGTCCGATGTTGGGGAGACGCGTGACCCGGCCGCGGCCGGCGAGCCACTGCTCGAGCTTGGCGCGAGTGGGACCGCGCGGGGTCGCACCCTGCAGGAAGTCGCGCAACCCGTTCGGGCTCATCGCGATCTCGCGGGCTATGCGGCGCATCGAATGGCGCGCGGTTTCACGCGCAATCACGTCCCGCAGCAGGGGCACGGGCAGCGCGGGTAGGCTGGGGCGCGCCGCAGGAAGCCGTGTGCTGCTGCTGGAGCGGTGCGCACCGGCCCGGCTCAACCGGCACCTGTCATACGCGGTCACTCCCGCCGTGCTGAGAAACTGCACAAACTGAACACTGTAGATATATCCTCGTGCCCCGGGGAAGCAAGACCCCAGAAGTGGTCACCTCAAGCGACTTCTCCCGCGGATTTGCTTCGGCTCGACCGATACTGGCGCACCAGATCCTGCACCCAGCGGGGGGGCGAGAGCCGCCGCGCCTCGTACGCCTCGGCCAGGAGCCGGGCGATATCACGCCCCAATTGGCCGGTTTGCTGTGGCGCGAGGTCGCCGGACAACTCGTTCAGCAGGCGGACGAGCTGACCGACGTTGGGAGGTCGCGACGTGCGGCCCTGATCGGCGAGCCAGCGCTCGAGCTTGGCGCGGGTGGCACTGCGCGGAGCCGAGCCGCTCAGGAAGTTGCGCAGGCCGTTGGGGCTGATGGACATCTCGCGAGCGGCGCGCCGCAGCGAGAGCCGGGCGGTCTCGCGCGCCACGGCGTCACGCAGCAGGGCGACGGGAAGGGTCGGAACGCCCCGGCGGCCGGGCCTCACGTGCCGCTCAGCGGGCGTGCAGTTTGTGCGGTTCTGCGGCGGTTACACAGCGATACCGTAGCACGAGTTGCGAAACGTCGCAAGCACCCCGCGCGGCCCGGCGGGTCACGCCTGATCGCCGGTCAGGGCGGCCGCGAGCGCCCGGATGGTCCCCGGGGCGTTTCCCTCCAGCCGGTTGTTCACCAGGATCAGCGCCTCGATGCGGCGCCGCAACGCTTCGGCCACGAGGCGCAGCAGATCGTGGCGCACTTCGGGCTGCGGATCGCGGATCCGGTCATAGGGCTCGAACAGCTTCACCGCGTCGGCATACGCCCGCCCGGGGCGGAGCAGCCCACGCGCCACGGTGAACCCGGCGGGAAACGTCCAGGGCAGCTCGAGCTGCTCGCCGACCGCCGGCATCTCGTTCCATGAATTGAACACGTGGGCCACGCCGTGGCGTGCCAACACGGCTCCGTGGGCATCGGTCAGGAGCTCCGCGTTCCGCAGCTCCACGGCGTAGCGGAAGTCACGCGGCAGCTGCCGCAGGAACCCGTCGAGCTCGTCCGCCCACCGCGCCGGCGTCGGCAGGTCCTTTCCCCGCATCGCCTGAAACTCGAACACGAATACGCCCGCGTGGTCCGAGAACGCGCGGGCGTACGGCGTGAGCACCGCCTCCTGGAAGAGCGGAGCATTCAAGAAGTCGGGGTTCCGCAGGCCGGCGAGGTTGCCCCAGCGACCGTCCTGGTTGAAGCGCCGGGCGGTGATACGGTCCCACACCTTGCTCACGCACGGAAAGCCGGCGGGCAGCGCCCGCGCATAGGCCGCGAGCACCTCCTCGGACGGGGGCTCGTAAAACGCGCTATCGATCCCCACGGTGCGGAACAGCGGATAGCGCGCGTACTCCTCGAGCCGGCGGGCAGGCTGGGCGCCGCGGTAGGCGCGATGGTACACGTCGCCGGTCCAGCCGTCGTAGGTCCAGGTGGACGTGCCGAACTTGATGCTCGCGGGGATGCGACTGCCGAGTGCTACCAGCTCGGAGGACGGCGGTGGGAGCGCGCTGATGTCATCGAACAGACCTGGGTGATTGCGGACTGCCATAGAAGTCAAAATCTATCAATAGGTTATCTGTCCAGGAACCACCTTGCGGCCAACTCAAACTTCGGGATATATTCGGGTCCCATTGTCGACCTGGCCAATGACCCGGACACCCCATCTGACGAGCGATGGCGCCGCGTGCTGCTGGATTCCGCTGTTCCCGCTGCGCTGCGAGACCGCCCGGCAACCCGAGCTCGCGTCGGCGATCGGGCTCTGTCCCGCGCTCAAGCTGTGCGAGCCCGACCCGGTGCATTACGACGCGCAGTTCTCCCGCCTGCTCGCGGCGCTGGGCCAGGTGAGTCCGGTGATCGAGCCGGCGGAGCTGGGGCTGGCATACATAGGAACTGACGGATTGGAAGGGCTGTACGGTGCGCCCGAGAAGATCGTTGAAGCGATAAAACGCGGAATGCGGAACGCGGAACGCGGAACAGATGGAGAAGGCCCGCTCGCCTGTTCCGCGTTCCCACTTCCGCGTTCCGCGTTTCGGGTGGGGTGGGGCCGCGGGAAGTTCGTCTCCTGGGTGGCGGCCACGCGCGCGCGACCGGGAGAGGCGGTGATCGTACTGGTGGGAGGGGAGGCGAAGTTTCTCGCCGCCCAGCCGCTCGCCGCGCTGCCGCTCGACTCCGACACGCATCGGCGCCTGCGCCAGCTCGGCGTCAGGACGCTGGGCGCGCTCGCCGCGCTACCGGAGGAAGCGGTCGTATCGCAGTTCGGCCGCGCCGGCCGGCGGCTGTGGCGGCTCGCGGCGGGGCGGATCGCCGAGCGGGTGGTGGGGCGGGTCGCGCCGGAGCCGATCGTCGCCGCGCTCACGTTCTTTACGGCCGTCGGCGAGCGGGAGCTGCTGGTGCACGCGCTCGACCAGCTGATCGAGCGCGCGCTGCGCGATCCGCGCCGCAGTGGGTGGCGGGTGCAGGTGGTGCGGGCGCGCGCCGAGCTCGAGCACGGCGCGTCGTGGCTGGTGGAGGCGACGCTCAAGGACCCGTCCGCGGATCGGGAGCGCATCGCGGCACCGCTCAAGACGCAGCTCGAGCGGTCACCGCCCGCTGGCGCGGTGGAGCGGCTGGTCGTCGAGTTCACCGCGTTCGCACCCGGCACCGCCGAGCTGCATCTGTTCGCGCGCGACGCGCATGCCGCGGCGCGCGCCGGGCGGCGCCGCGCGCTCCGCACCGCCGCCCAGGAGATCAAGCTCCGGCTCAAGCGCTCGTTGCTCTACCACGTCATCGAAGTGCAACCCTGGTCCCGTCTCCCCGAGCGGCGGTACGCGTTGATCGACTTTGACACCTGAAAAAATGCGGAATGCGAAATTCGGAATGCGAAATGGAGCAGACAGATTACGAGCCCTCAATGTTCAACAGCGGGTTGAGGTCGAGCTGGATGAACGGGGAGTGCCGATTGTCGTTACACGGGAAACGGGAAATGGTAAACGTGTTGAGTCGATCGGTGAGACGTGGCGGATCGATGATGAATGGTGGCGGGTGCCTATTGTGCGGCGATATGTGGAGGTGATTCTCGAAGGTGGCGGGCGGGTCGTGTTGTTGGAGGACCTGGTAACCGGAGAATGGTTCGAGCAGATGCCGACATAATGTTGGAACACGGAGTACGCAATCGAAGCCCGCGCTTCCATTCCGCATTCCGCATTCCGCATTCTATGTATATCGAGCTCCACTGCCACTCGGCCTTTTCGTTTCTCGACGGCGCTTCGCTCCCCGAGCAGCTGGCGCTCACGGCGTCGCAGCTCGGCTACCCCGCGCTCGCCCTCACCGACCACGACGGGCTGTACGGCTCCATGGCGTTCGCGCAAGAATCCCAGAAGCTCGGCCTGCAGGCCATCACCGGCGCGGAGCTGACGCTGCTGGACGATTCTCACGTGACGCTTCTCGCCGAGACGCCCGAGGGCTACGCGAACCTCTGCCGGTTGATCACAGAGGCGCATCTGGGCCGGGAAGACCGGCGCGACCCGCGGCTCGACTTCGCCTCGCTCGAAGCCCGGCATGCCGGGCTCCTCGTGCTGTCGGGATGCCGGAACGGACTGCTGCCTGCCGTGCTCCGGCGCGACGGCCCGGCCGCGGCCCGCCGCTTCGCCGAGCGGTGCCGTGCGGTGTTCGGCCCGGAACGATTCTTCGTAGAACTGCAGCGCAATTTCGTCCGCGGAGATCGCGCGCTCACGATGGCACTGAAAGACCTCGCAGACTCCGTGCAACTTGGCGTCGTGGCGTCGTGCAACGTTCATTACCACAAGCGCGAGCGGCACCGGCTGCACGACGCGCTGGTAGCGATCCGGCACCGCACCACGCTGGACGGCTCTCACAGCGTGCGCCATGCGAACAGCGAGTTCTTCCTGCGGCCGCCGGACGAAGTCGAGGAGCTGTTCCGTGACTGTCCCGATGCTGTCGCCAATACGGCCGCGCTCGCCGAACGCTGTAGGGCCTTCGACCTGACGCGCGACCTGGGGTACACCTTCCCCGATTTTCGGGGGGCTGACCTCACCCCCGCCCCACGTGCTCTGGCCGAACTGTGCAGGGCAAAGCTGGAGCAGCTCTATGCGCCGGGCTCAACGCACCGGGAAAGCGCCCAGCGGCGCCTCGAGCAAGAGCTGACACTCATCGAACACCATCGACTCAGCGGATTCTTCCTTGTCTATCACGACCTGTTCGACCTGGCCCGGGAAGTGGCGGCGGACGTGCGCAGCGGCAGCCGGCGGGCGCACGCCAACCTGCTGCCCGGCCGCGGGCGCGGCTCGTCGGTGTCGTCGATCGTGTGCTATCTGCTAGGCCTGTCGCACATCGATCCGATCGCGAACGGGCTGTTTCTGGGACGGTTCTTGAACGACACCCTCGCCTCGGTGCCGGACATCGATCTCGATTTCCCGCGCGAGATCCGTGAGGAGCTGATCCGGCGGGTCTACAAGCGTTATGGCGACGAGCACGTGGGGCTGGTGTGCTCGTTCCCCACCTACCGCCTGCGCTCGACGGTGCGCGAAATCGGCAAGGCGCTGGATCTGCCGCCGGGCGAGATCGAGCAGGTGGCACGACTGGCGGACCGGCGGTCGGGAGGACTGGCGGACGAGCTGGAGCAATTGCCGGGCTTCGAGGGCCGTACCACGGCGCCTCTGTGGAAGGAGTTGTGTGAGCTGGCGGAGGAGATCGCCGGGCTGCCGCGGCACATCTCCCAGCACGTGGGCGGGATGGTCATCTCGAGCCGGCCGCTGGTCGAGATCGTGCCGCTCGAGCGCGCCGCGATGGAAGACCGGGTGGTGTGCCAGTGGGACAAGGACTCCTGCGACGACGCGCGCTTCATCAAGATCGACTTCCTAGCGCTCGGTATGCTGTCGCTGGTCGAG
>QHTP01000090.1 GCA_003220855.1 Gemmatimonadota bacterium | reverse complement strand
AGCCCGATCAGGTGGTCGCGGGCCCGCGAGCGCTTCGGCGACCGGGCGAGGTAGACGAGCAGGGCGAGATTCTTGTGCCATTGCAGGCTGGCGGGCACGCTTCCGTCCTCCAGCCGAACCACGGGCGGGCCGAGCGTCTCGCAGAGGATGGACATGGGCCAGTGGAGTGAGAACTTCCGGGCAGCCGCCCCGAAAGTCAAACGACGCCTAAGGTCTCAGGGCACCGGCGCGCACCCGGCTGGTCTGGATCGTCGATCCGGAGCGTCGCCTCGCCCGCATCTACCGCCACGACGGGAGCGAGCAGATCATGACTGCGGAGCAGGCGCTGGACGGCGAGGACGTGGTGCCGGGCTTTGCCTTCCCATTGAGTGCCGTTCTGTAGAACAGGTCAGAGCGCGCTAGGCGCCGGGCGGCTGGAATTTAGCTTGCGGTGTAGCGAAACTGGCGACGACGGCCACATTTTATAGGTCCATGCGTGCTCGCGTGATCGCCGTCGCACTGGCCCCGTTGGTGGCCTGTAACGAACCGGACCGGCAGGTGTCACAGCCACCGTCCAAGCTGCCGAGCGTACGAGTCGTGGACCTGATCCCCGCCTCGCTGAGCGGGGAAACGTGGCAGGACGCCGAGCCGTTTCTGGCCCTGTATGACTCGAATCCCAAGCTCATGGCGGCCTCCGCCTTCACGCCCAATCCCGGCGGGTCCACCAGCGCGACGGCGCCCATCTTCGTCACCAACGATGGGGGCGACTCCTGGACGCTCCGCAACACGCTCCCGAGCGAGGGGCTGACGGCCGACATCACCCATGCGGTGGGGGGGGGCCCGCCCGTGCTGTACGCGGGGATCCTGAAGGTGCCCGGCGTCCCCTTGAACGAGCTCAAGACCAACGACTTCCTCTCGCCCGCGACGATGACGCTGCAGGCGTCGCGCGCCGACATCGACCAGCCGTTCGTCCGCACCGCCCAAGTCGCGAGCGCCGATCACGTGTACGTGGGACTCAACGATTTCGACGCCCCGGACGGGCGCACCGCCACCGTGGACGGTCGCGCCATGGTCGTGGCGAGCGACGTAGTCGTGGTGCGCGACGACCATGGCGCGACCGGGGCGACCTCCTTCAAGGACCTGGTGGATCCGTCGGACCATCTCCCGGGCCGTCTCGTCGCGACCCACGTGACCATCCCCTGGTCCAACGCCCCGACGCTGGGACAGGAGCGCATCGGCTCGACCCTGTCACTCGCCGTGAACCCGCGGCACAGCGACACCGTGTACCTGGCCTGGGCGGACCGCGTGGGAAACGGCGACATCTACACGGTGCACGTGCGCCGCTCGGGCGACCGCGGCGCTACGTGGACGGGCGACCTCCGCACCGTGACCAACGCGACGGACGCGAGCCTGGCGGTTGCCGCCAACGGCACGGTGGGCCTCTTGTATCAGCAGCTGACCGGCGCCGCGGACGCGAGCCGGTGGGTCACACAATTGGAGCAGTCGCGGGACGGCTTCGCGACGCACCAGGACGTCGTGCTCGCCACCGTGCCGGCCACGACGCCGGCCTTTCAGTTCTTGCCGTACCTCGGCGACTACAACGGCTTGCTCTCCCGCGGGCCGGTATTCCTCGGCATATTCTCCGCGAACAACACGCCCGATTCCACCAACTTCCCGCAGGGCGTGGTGTATCAACGACGGGTGGACTTCGCGACGCACCGGCTGCTCGACGGCTCGGGTGCGGGCGGGGGGGCCGCGGTGGCCGTTTCGATCGATCCATTCTTTTTCAGCGTCCCTGTTCTGCCGTGACGACAGACGGTCGCAGTGAGGGTCTCATGCACACTCGGTCGGCGATGCTCCTCGCGGTCGCGCTCGCGCTGCCGGGAGCCGGGGCGGTCGCCCAGATGAGCCGGGCGACGCTCGTGAAGCAGTCCGACATCATCTTCATCGGAACCGTCACGCAGGTCGGCGCGGTGGCAGCTCCCGAGGTCCCTGCCTCGCCCCGAACGGTCGTGGTCCGGATCGACAACGTGTTGGAGAAGCCGGCCGCGGTCGCGCTGGCGCCGGGCGATTCCGTCACCGTCGAAACCGTCCAGCCGGGCTCGCTGAAACCGGGGATCCAGGCGACGTTTTACACGACCGGCTGGATTTTCGGTCGCGGCGTGGCGGTGCGCGAGGTCGGCCACGAGCCGGGGCGATCGCCGGTCGTGGTGGCGGACCAGCAGGCAGCAGTGGCGAGGGCACGGCTCGAGGTGAACGACGCGGATCTGAAGGCGCACATCCAGCGGGCGGCCATGGTGGTGGCGGGCCGGGTGCAGCAGGTGCGTCCGGCCGAGCTCACGGCCGCGCCGACGCGTCCCAAACGGATCACCGAGCACGACCCGCAGTGGCAGGAGGCGATCATTCAGGTCCAGGACGGCATCAAGGGCGCTCAGGCCGGGGAGCAGGTCGTGGTGCGCTTCCCCGGCTCGCGCGACGTCGCCTGGGTCGGCGCGCCCCGGTTCAGCGCCGGGCAGGAAGGCACATTTCTGCTCCACAAGGACTCGACCACCGGCTCACCGAACGCAAAGATCGCCGGCCGGGAAGTGCCCGCGTACACGGCGCTGCACAAGGTGGACGTGCTCAGCAAGCAGGACGCGATGCGCGTTCGCACCCTGATCAAGAAGCCGTAGTGGTGGAGCGGGCCAGAGTAGACGCTGGCGTTGAGCTTTCTCGTGGGTCTCCTCGTTTTCGTGGCCAAGGGCGGCGTTCCGGTGTGGCAGCGCGCGGTGTACTACGTCCTCAACTCACTCATCATTTTCTCGGTCAGCATCGGCACGAATTACGTCGGTGTGGGCCTGACGCATCCGCCAGCACAACAGAGCAACCCGGTCGAGCCAGGCGCGCGCGTGTTCTTCGGCGACTGGCTGCGGGTCCTCACCCCCTGACCCCCTCTCCCTTCGGGAGAGGGGGGACGATAGGCAGTCAGTTATACTGCACGCTCAGCCCGAAGTCGATGATGGCGTGCTGGAAGTCGCCCTCGTGACCGAAGTAAAAATTCGTCAGCGGCGTCAGCGACACCTTGCGGCTCACCCGGATGTCGTACCCCAATCCCGCCAACAGCCCGATCCCGGTTTGCGACGCACTCGAGTTGCCTTGGCTCAAGTCCACGCTGGCGACCCCGACGCCGCCCTTCACGAAAAAGCCGCCGCGAGGCGATGGGTAGAAATAGGCCGCCGCGGAAACGTTTCCGACCGACTCGGTGACGCCCCCGCTCAGGTCCTTGACCCACACGTTCACCTCGCCGCCCAGACGCAGCCTCGAGCTGGGCGTCCCGCCCATTTTCACCGAGGCCGTGACGCTGCCGCCCTTGGCGTCCGAATTGACGCTGCAGCCCGAACCGCAGCTCATGCTGTTCGCGCCGTAACCCAGCCCGAAGGCGGCCCAGAACCCTTCCCGGGCCCGAGGCTGCTGGGCGAAAGCAGCCCGCGCCTGCAAGAGCATGAGGCCGGCCGCGCACAGCGGCAGCAGTCGTCGGAATGTGGAGGCACGGGACATAGACTCTCCTTTTGAAGGACGTTCGTTTCGGATGCTCGGCGACGAACGTAGCGCAGGCAGAGTCACGCCGCGGTCAAGTGGCGGAGGCGGCGAGTGTTACGGACGGACGTACGTCAGCGCGAACGGACCCATGCCGTGCACCTGCACCACGGTGCGTCCGCGCGCGATGGCGTAATGATGCATGTTCGCCCCCGCAGTGATGAACGCGCCCGCCGGTAGCGCGGTGGTATGTGCCGCATCGAGCGAATCACCCATCCCGACGAGGAACGTCCCACTGATCACCGTCACGTGCTCATCCGTGGGGTGGAAGTGCGGCGGGATCTTGTGGCCGCTCGGCATATCGAGCCGCACCGTGTATAACGCATCCTTGCTTGGATCACCCTGCAGCACGCCCAACTTGGCGCCGGCGGGGAAGACGGCAGGGGCCAGGCGATGGCCGGCATGCAGCGCCTGACCTAGGTTTCCGGGATGAAAGACCTGCTGCGAACGACCGCCGAGCGGGCGGCACGGTATCTGGCCGGCTTGAAAGACCGGGGCGTTGCCCCAACGCCTGAGGCCCTCGCTAACCTGGGACGGCTCGAAGAGGCGCTTCCGGAGCGTCCGGCCGACCCGTCGGCCGTGATCGCATTGCTCGACGACATCGGATCGCCCGCGACGATTGCCTCGGCCGGTGGACGCTTTTTCGGGTTCGTGGTCGGCGGGTCGCTCCCGGCAACCGTGGCGGCTAGCAGTCTCGCGGCCGCGTGGGATCAGAACGCGGGGATCGTCGCCCTCTCGCCGATCGCCGCGCGCCTGGAACAGGTCGCGATGCGCTGGCTCGTCGACGTGCTGGGCCTGCCGCCGGCCTCGGGCGTGGGGTTCGTCACCTGCGCCACTCAGGCGAATTTCTCCGGGCTAGCGGCGGCGCGTCATGCGCTGCTCGAGCGGCGCGGGTGGAATGTCGAGACGAGAGGGCTGTTTGGCGCGCCGCCGATCACCGTCGTCGTAGGCGACGAGGTGCACGTGAGTGTGCTCAAGGCCCTGACGCTGGTCGGCCTGGGACGCGAGCGTGTGATCCGCGTGCCCGTGGACGGCCAGGGCAGGATGCGAGCCGACGCGCTGCCGCCGCTGGACGACAACACGCTCGTCTGCCTGCAGGCGGGCAACGTCAACACCGGCGCCTTCGATCCCGCCGACAGGATCATTCCGCAGGCGCGCTCGGCAGGCGCGTGGGTGCACGTCGACGGGGCGTTCGGGCTGTGGGCGGCGGCGGCGCCCGCGCGCGCGCACCTCGTGAACGGCTACGCCGGCGCCGACTCGTGGGCGATCGACGCGCACAAGTGGCTCAATGTGCCGTACGACAGCGGCATGGTCGTCGTCAAGGACCCTCGGCACCTCTATGCAGCGATGACAGTGAATGCGCCCTACCTGGTGATTGGCGAAGCCCGCGAGCCCGATCACTACACGCCCGAGTTCTCGCGGCGGGCGCGCGGGATCGAGGTGTGGGCGGCGTTGCGCTCGCTGGGGCGGCAGGGCTTGGCCGACCTGATCGAGCGCACCTGTCGCCATGCAACGCGCTTCGCCGACGGCCTGCGGGAGGCCGGGTACGAGATCCTCAACGACGTGGTGATCAATCAGGTGCTGGTCTCCTTTGGCGACGGCGAGCTGACCCGTCGTGTCATCGCGGGCGTACAGGCGGACGGCACGTGCTGGGCGGGAGGGACGGTGTGGCAGGGACGCACCGCCATGCGCATCAGCGTCTCCTCGTGGGCGACGACGGAGGACGACGTCGAGCGCAGCATGGCGGCCATGCTGCGAGTGGCGAGCGAGGTGCTGGCGACGGCTTAGTAGCGCGAGGGGCGTGTCGCGCCGCTGTTCGGGAGCTGTCAGAGGGCCTCGATTTCTCTTGTCGTGCCCTCCCGCGCCCGCCATGTTCGCCCCCATGACACCACTGCATGTCATCGTGGCGCTGCCGATCGCCCTTGTCAGCCTGACCGCGCCGGCCCGCGTCGAGATCGAGACTCCCGCGCCCCCGACGCTAGCGCTCATCGACTCCCAGCGCGTCCTGGTATACGAGCTCCATATCACGAGCTTCGCCCGCACGCCGCTCGAGCTGCGCCGCATCGAGGTGCTGGGCCGGCCGGCGCTCCCCCTGGCCAGGTACACGGACAGCGCACTCGCCGCTCTGCTCGGGACGGTCGGCGGGATGCATGAACCGGCGCACGATCCGGCGCGCCTCGAGCCAGGGCGACGCGTGGTCGCGTACCTGTGGGTACCGGTGCCGGGGCGCGGCAGCGTGCCCGACACGCTCGTGAACCGTCTCGTCTTTTCGGCCGCGGATTCGGGCGCCTCGCCCGACGGTGAGACCGTGGCCGAGCAGGTCGTGCCCGTGCGGCGCGCCGACGCTGTGGTGCTGTCGCCGCCGCTTCCCGAAGGCATCTGGTTGGCCGGCGATGGTCCATCGAACGATGCCCCGCACCGCCGCGCGCTGACCGCGCTCGCAGGCCGGACGTACATCGCGCAGCGCTTCGCCATCGATTGGATGCTGGTCGGGCCGAACGGCGATACCCATCGGGGCGACGCGACTCGGAACGAGAGCTACTGGGGATTTGACCAACCCGTCCTTGCGGTGGCGGATGGCGAGGTGACGGAGGTCGTGGACAGCATCGCCGACCACGCGCCCCACGTGCTGCCGGGGGCGGTGACGCTGGCGAACATCGCGGGCAACCACGTCATCCTGCGGATCGCGCCCCACCGCTACGTGCTGTACGCGCATCTCGAGCGAGGCAGTGTGCGGGTGCGTCCCGGTGAGCGGGTGCGGCGGGGACAGGCGATCGCCAAGCTGGGCGATTCGGGCCAGACCACGGCGCCGCACCTCCACCTCCAGGTGGCGGACGGGAGCTCGGTGCTCGGCGCCGAGGGGGTGCCGTGGGTGCTAGGGTCGTACGAGGACCTCGGCTCGGGCAACACGTTCGAATTGAACGCGCACCCCGACATTCCCCGCGAGCGTACGCTGCCCGGGACGAACGAAGTGGTGCGCTTGGGTAGTGGGCGTCCCTAGCGGCAAAAGCCTACCGCCTGGACATCGCCTGCGCCCTGCGGCTGTACGCGTACGCGACCGCGAGCGTGATCAGAGCCAGCACGAAGAACGAGCCGACCCGGTAGAGCGCCTCGAGGGTTGAGAGGTCGTACAGAGCGACCTTCAGGATCGCCAATCCCGCGACACCGAGCCCCGCGCTGCGAACCGCTTTCTGCTCGAGCCGGAAGCCCGTTCGCACCAACGCCGCGGCGCAGAGCAGCCAGTAGGCGCTCAAGGCGAGATCGCCCGCGAGCCTCGCGGCCTGCCAGCGTGACTCCCACGCGGCGAAGAACCGGTGGAGCTCTATCGAGCCGCCGCTCAGGATCGCGGCCCCGGCGAGGACCCACAGCACCGTCCGCCCGTGGCCGGCCCAACCGGGCGCCGGAGTATCCTGACGCCACAACCACGCCGAGAGTGCGGTCGCGAGGACGTAGAAGTACAGCACGAACGCCCAGGAATCCACAAACGCTCCCTGCGGTTCGCGACCCTGCGACGCCATGAGGAACAGCTGCCCGAATGCGAGCGCGGCCAGCCCCGGCGCCACGACCAGCCCGCCGGGCTGCCCGAGCCGGCGATCGACCGCGACGGCGACGGCGCACAGCGCAAGCCCGCTCCACGCCAGCGCGACGACGAGGCCGTGCCACTGGACGTATGCCGCCAGGGCGAGCAGTCCGAACGCCAGGGCGACGTGCGGCACCGAGCGGCGCGGCCATCCGGCTGCCGAGTACGCCACCGCGGCCACGGCCGGCGCGAGCGCCGGCCAGGACTGGAGTGCGCCGGGGAACTGGAGCGGACTGACCAGCGCGAACGCGAGCGGAGAGGCCAGGAAGATCACGCTCTCGGTACCCTCCGGGAGCGAATCGAGCGCCGGGGAATGGATGGCGGTGACGGCGCGGTGCTGCCACCAGACGATCCCGGCGAGCGCGACCGCCACCGCCGTCGCCAACAGACGCGTACCCGTGTCCTGGTAGGGCGCATTGCGGAGCAGGAGAGACAGCCAGGCGGCGGCCAGGCCGAACGCTCGTGCTTCCGGCCATCTCGGCCCGGCCGTGGCCACGAGGGCGGCGATGCCGCCGGCCGCCACGAACAAGAGCCCGACCGGCTCACCCAGGACCCCCCAAGCCAGGGACATCCCGAGCCCGAAGTAGCCCAGCAGCGCCACGTCGAAGCACCGCTGCCAGGACATGTGATACGCCAACACGCCTGCGCCCAGACCCACCACTTCGAGATAGGCAAGGAGCAGCGGTGGTTGCGCAGCTTGATCCGGCAGAACGATCGGGGCGAGGTAAGCACCGATCACTGCGAACATGGCCAGCTCCTCGATGCCGTGACGCAGGGCCAGCAGGGCCACGGCGACGGTAACGCCCGTGAGCAGCGCGACTCCGAGCTGCCGCCCGATGAGCGCGTAGGGCCCCCCCGCCGCCCAGATCCCCAGGTAGACCAGGCCAGCGCCCGCGGCGATGATGCCGGCACCGTAGCGCCGCAGGCCCTGGACGATGAGGCGGTCGCCCCACACGCCAAGACCAATACCGGCGATCGCGGCCCCTACCACGCGGAGCCAGGGAGAGATCCAACCACGGTCGAACGCGTATTTCAGGAAGAATCCGCCCGCCGCGACCAGCGCCACGACGCCCACGATCAACAATCCCCGCTGGCCGACCCATTGCTCGAGGTCGTTCGTGCCGCTCTCGTCGGCGTCGTGCTCTGCGGGCGTGTCGGGTGCAACCGCCGCTCGCCGAGCCGGCGGCGGTTCTGGGGGCGACCACGACACGAGCGGCTCCGCTCGCGGGGGCGGCGCTTCCTGCTGCGTGAGCTCTCCGCGCGACAGCAGCGTCCGCACAATCGTCTCCAGGTGCTCGACGCGGCGCTCCAGTCGCTCGATCGCTTCGCGGTCTTCCGTCATGCGCTTGCCCTCATGGGGACTGCTTCGCCGCACTCGAGTCCTGTGCAGCGGCGGATCATGTACCAGTCAAGTGACCGCGGCGGCGAGTCGGCATCCGGTGGGCCGCACGAAAAAACCGACCAAGCGGGTATCTCGCTCAGTCGGTTTCGCGATTTGCTCCCCTCGAGGCATGGGCGATCCCGCACGACATCGCGCCTCGGGGTTCATAGCACCTGAGTTCAGCTCTCAATATGCAGCCTGGTGCGAGGCTCGCAAGCAGGTCGGAGTCGGCCTTTCACCGGGCGGCCGTGGCTCGCGCCGCGGCGAGCTTCGCCTGCTGCTCGGCCGAGAGCGCGTTCTTGATCTGAATCAGCAACGTCATGTGGGCGCGCTTTACCTCGCGCTCCACCCCCAGCACCTCGTCCACCTGCGCCAGCGCCGCGGCCTGGTCGACGCTCGCCTTCTCGAGCATCCCGGCGAGCCGCTGGGACTGGTCCTGCATACGCCACTGCAGGTCCACCACTTTGGTCTGAAAGTCCTGAATGGCCTTGGTGATGACTGCGCGCTGCTCGGCACGGAGCGCGATGTCCTGCTGGTGCTGCATCACCAGCTCCGGCGGGAACAGCACGCGTGCCAGCGGGTCGTCGGCCTGGGGGGGCTGGGGCTGCGGCGTCGTGGGCTGCTGGGCTGCCGCGCCGATCGCGAGCAGGACGAGGGCCGCCACGAGCGAGAAG
>QHTP01000089.1 GCA_003220855.1 Gemmatimonadota bacterium | reverse complement strand
GATCTCGGCCGACGACCACGCGGCGCACGTGCGCCATTTCCCACGCCCCTGGCAGGTCGCGTTGCTGGTGACGATCCGGCCTAGCGGCGCGCGGGGCGGGTGCTTCCGGCCGGCCGGCGAGCCCGGCACGCCCGCGCCCTATCTGCCGTTCTACGAGCTGCTCGATGCCGACAACTTCCGCGACGGCTGGAAGCAGCCGCGCGTCTCCTGGAGCAACTACTGGTCGCCCGATCCCGCCGTGTGGCGGGTGCGCGCCGAGCCGGCGCGCGCGCCGCGCGTCACGCCCTCCGAGCGGCCGTCCGGCGCGCGCCGCTTCGTCCCGATCGTCGAGCCCGACGACCAGTACGACGACCCCGCCTGGCGCGTCCCCCGCAGCCGCGGCGGGTGGGGCGCGTGGCCCTGGTGGCTGCTCGCGGCCGCCGCCGTGACCGGCGCGGTGGCGCTGGGCGTGCGGCTGGGACTGGGGCCGCCGCAGTCGGCGGAGTCGCCGCGGCCGGAGCAGGCCGCGCCCGCCCCGCCCCCCGCCGTCTCGCCCGAGGCGACCGCGGCCGCGGCGGTGCGGCAGGCGATCGCCGCGTACCGGCAGCAGGCGAGTCTGTTCGCCGGCCGTCAGACGGCGTGCGCCGATCTGGCGCGCGGCCTCTCGGCCGTGGACGAGGCGTGGCTGCGCTACAGCCTCGCCTCGCCGTCCGCGGCGGCGGGAGATAGCCTGGCCGCCGACGTGGACCAGGTGGAAGCCGACTTCGAGCGCTCGGGTTGTCCCAGGCCGTGACCCGCGTGCTGCTCGTGGTGCTGGGGCTCGTGCAGCAGCAGGGCACGCCGCCGCTGCGCAAGTCCGAGCTGGTGCGGCTGCTCGCTACCAAGGCGCGCCCGCTGGCGGAGGTGGTGGCGCTGGTGCGCCGCAGCTGCGTTACGTTTCACCCGTCGGCGCGCGATCGCGCCGACCTGCGCGCCGCCGGCGCCGACGACGCCGTCCCACTCCTGCCGCGCCCGCCGAGCCCACCCCCGTCGCGCGTCCCCCGCGTCCGCCGGTGGCGCCGTTGCGTGTCATCGTGAGCCAGCAGATCGCGGCGCCCGCCGGGACCGCGGCCGACGTCCCCGTGCAGCTGTACCGCGGCACCGACCCGCAGCCCGGAGTCGAGCTGCTGTTGCGGGGCGCCGGCGCCATTCCCGGCGGCGCCACGCAGGATCCCGTCGCCGTCACCGACTGGCGCGGCGTCGCGACCTTCCGCGTGCTCGCGGGCAACACGCCCGGGACGTACCGGCTCACGGTGGCCATGCCGAACGGTCCGCCGCTCGGGCCCACCACGCGGATCGACTTCATCACGACGGCCGTCGCGGCGCCGCCCACCCCGCCGCCACCCCGGCCCGTCGTGTCGGACGGGCTCACGCGGTTCACGCAAGGAGCGGAGCTGCACGGCACCGCGGGCAACGCGCTCCCGGCGCCGCTGGTGCTCGAGGTGCGCGACACCACGGGCGCGCCGTTTGTGGGGCAGCCGGTCGTCTTCACCGCGACCGGCGGGGTGGTGGAGCCCGCGGTGGCGACGACGGACCGGTCCGGGATGGTGCGGGTGCGCGTAACGCTGGGTGAGCGCGCCGGCCCGGTGATCGTCGGCGCCAAAGTGGGAACGCTCACGCGCACGGCGACCGTGTACGCCGATCCTGGTCTGGCGCGCGCGCTGGTCCTCGAGCGTGGCGGCGCGCCGCTCGGGGGGGGACAGCTCACGCTGACCTCGCGCGACACGGTGGTGTTGCGCGTGACGGCGCGCGACGCGCACGGCAACCGCACCGCGCTCGACGCCTTCGCCGCCACGACCACCGGCCGCGCCGTCGAGCTGCGCTCCACGGTCATGGCGGACTCGGCCGCGGTCGTGACGCTGGCGCCGCGCCGCAGCGGGACCGGGGAGCTCGAGCTCTCGGGCTCCGGGGTGCGAACGCGCGTGAGTGTCACCGTGGCCCTGACGCGAGGGCAGCAAAGCGCCTGGGCGATCGGCGCGCGCTCCGCCTGGCTGGGCTCGAACCATCCCTGGATCGCGCTGCCCAATCTGACGGGGGTGTCGGGCGTGGACTGGAGCGTGTTCGGGCGTCGCGCCCTGGTCGCCGGGCTGTCACTCGCGCTGGGCGGCGCCGCGGGCTCGCTCAGCGCCGACCGGACGACGGGGAACGTGTCGCTGGTCCTGGTCGAAGGGTATGGGCGCGCCGAGCTGTCGCTGGTGCCGGGCGGCGTGGTGAGCCCGGTGCTGGGGCTCGGGGGCGGCGCGTATCGCCTCAAGAGTGCGGACGGCGGGCAGACGTTCTATCACACCAACACGTTCTGGTCGGGCGGCGGCGGGGTGGACGTGGCCGTCTCGCCCAGCGTGACGCTGGAGCTGCGCATCGAGCGGCACTGGATGCGGGACACGAACCAGGGGCATGTGGCCACGCTGTGGCCGCTCGCGGCGGGGGTCAGGGCGGGGCTGTAGACCCACCTCTCTACTTTCCCTGTGGGTCACACGCACCCCTTCGCCCGGTTGGACCACAGGAGCTGCACCTCGTAGGCCCCCAGCCGCTTATTCTGCCAGGCGCAGATGTCCCCGATCTCGCCGTTGGCGTCGTCGTACCACCCCTGGCCCGGCACCGGGTCGGTGATCGCCTCGGCCAGCTCGTGCGAGCAGACCGACGTCAACGCATCGAGCGGCGGCAGACTGCCGAGGCACCCCGCGCAGTTGGGGTACGGCACGACCGCGTAAAAAAAGTCGCTCCCGGAGCGGTCGTGATAGCCGCAAAACGCCTGACAGGAGCGCTCGCTTCCGGCCACCACGGTCACGCCCGGCGGCAGGAAAGCGAAGTACACCGTGTTGGCCGTCGGCGCGGGCAGGGCGTTGCGCGTCAGCGCGCCCTGGATCATCTGCCGGATCGCCGCGTCGGTCACGGTCGCAGCCGGCGCCGTGTCGGTGACGCGAGCCGTGCCCACGTAGCGTCCCCGCCCGATCGGGTGCTGCGGCGTGCCGTACTCGGCGAGCTGGTCGATGTAGGGACTCGCAACCACGAACTGGAAGAAGGCATTGAGACTCTGCGCGGTGGACTGGGCGGTCGCTTCACTCCAGGCCGCTCCCCAGAACACCGTGGCGACTTCGACCGCAGAGAGGAGCGGCCCGCCGCGGTAGGTGAGCTGCGCCGTCGCCGGAGCCGCGCGCGGCGCCGCGGTGGCGAGACCGCCTCCCTCGCGCAGCGGCACGACGCGGATGGGGCGTCCCTGCGCATTCATGCGCACTCCTCCCTTACTCCGCGGCCGCGTGCGCCAGTGCCTCGACGACCGCGATGTTGGGCAGCAGAGAATCGGGCAGGCCGTGGCGCTGCTGCAGGTAGGCGGGACTGTTGTAGCCGAGCCAGACCTTCCCCTGCGCATCTTCCCACACCAGCAGCTTCAACGGGAGGTCGATGGCGACGCTCGGCGCGGCGAGCATGAGCGGCGTGCCGGCCTTGGGGTTCCCGAAGATCAAGAGCTTGGTCGGCCGCAGCCGCATGCCGACCTTCGCCGCTTCCCCGCTGTGGTCCACCACGGTGAACAGGGTCACCCCTTTGGCGCGCAGCAGGGCCTCCAGCCGGTCCACCGTTTGATCCACGGAGTGGAGGCTCTGCCTGGTGACGATGCCGCGGTCCTGGTCCGGTGCCATGGTCTCCACGCTGCTCCGCCCGAAAGCTAGCGCGACGAACGCCGCGCCGAGCGCGGCTACGACGGCGGTGCGGCGGGCGCGGCCGCTCACCGCCGCAGTCCCTGCGCTCCGGGTGTGGCCGACTTCGCCGTCACGGCGGTGGTGACGACGTCGTCCCCGGGCTTCAGGTCCCCCGCGGTCACCGCGATGACTTGCGTGTACGCGTGATCCGTGATGCCGAGGGCGACGGTGACCGGCGCGATGGTGTGGTCGGGCTCGAGCTTCCAGACGACCGTGGTCCCCGGCGGCGGGTCCCCCTTGCCGGGCGCCCGAGCCACCGAGGGTGGCGGCTTGAACCGCAGCGCGGCGTTCGGGAGCTTGACGACCTGCTCAACCGTGGCGACCGGGATGGTCACGTAGGCCGTCATCCCGGGAAACAGCTTCAGCTCAGGGTTCGCGAAGTCGATGATGGCGTCGTAGGTGACGACGTTCTGCACGGTCGTCGGGTTCATGCGGACCTGGCTCACCACGCCCCGGAAGGAGTCTTTGGGAAAGGCGTCGACCTTGAACGTGGCGCTTTGTGCCAGCTTGATGCGGCCGACGTCCGACTCGTCCACCTTCGCGTACACCCGCATCTTGGTCAGATCCTGCGCGATCGTGAAGATGGTCGGGGCCTGGAGCGACGCCGCGACCGTCTGTCCCACGTCGACGTTGCGCGCGACGACGATGCCGTCGATGGGCGAGCGGATCACCGTATGGTCGAGATTGGTCCGGGCCACCGTCACGGCCGCTTCCTTCTGCCGCACCTGCGCGTTCGCGGCGGCGACGCCCGCCGCGGCAGCGTCGCGTGACGCCTGCGCCGAACCGTAGTTGCCCGTCGCGAGATCGAGCTCCTGCTGGGTGACCACGCCGTTCTTGGCCATCGCCACGGCGCGGTCGTAATCGGCGTGCGCCTGCGCCAGTGTGGCGTTCGCCTTGGCGAGATCCGCTTCCGCCACCGTCACGCTCGCCTTCGCCGTCTCCAAGTCCGCGGTCGCCTGGAGCAGCGTGCCTTGCAGCAAGGACGGGTCGATCAATGCGATCACGTCTCCCTTATGCACGCGGGAATTGAAATCGGCGTTGAGCCGCGCGATCGTGCCGGACACCTGCGAGCCGACCTGCACCGTGATCACCGCGTTGACGGTTCCCGTGGCCTCGACGGCGTCGCGGATCTCCCCCTGGAGCACCTTGGCGGTGATGTATTCGATCGTGTCGCCGCGGTGGAACCCGAGCACCGCGAACAGCACGACCAGCCCGCCCGCGCCGCCGGCGAGGAGCCATCGCAGGGGAACCCGGAGCGGCGTCATTCGTAGCGCAGCGCGTCGACGGGATCGAGCAGGGCGGCCTTGCGGGCGGGGTAGTAGCCGAAGAAGACCCCGACCGCGACCGAGAAGACGCAGGCGACCGCCACCGCTTGCAGCGACATCTGCATCGGCCAGTGGAGGGCGCGGCCCACGAAGAACGAGCCGACCACGCCGATCAGCACGCCGGCCGCCCCGCCCACCAGGCTGAGCATCACCGATTCACCGAGGAACTGGAGCTGAATTGCCTGCCGGCGGGCGCCGATCGCCACGCGCAGGCCGATCTCCCGGGTCCGCTCGGTGACCGAGACGAGCATCACGTTCATGATGCCGATCCCGCCTACCACCAGCGAGATCGACGCGATCGCCACGAGCAGGATGGTCAGGGTGCGGCTCGCCTCGAGCTGCGCCTTGATGATGTCCTCGGGGTTCCGGATGTTGAAATCGTCGTCCTCTTCGAGACGCAGGTGGTGCCGGTCGCGCAACAGCGCGGCGGCCTGCTGCCCGGCGAGCTTGACGACGTCCGGCGACACGGCCGAGCACAAGACGTCGTCGAGCCAGTTGTTCCCCTTGATTTTCTTCATGGCCGTCGTGTACGGCATGAGAATCGTGTCGTCCTGGTCCTGCCCGGAGACGGAGAGCCCCTTCGGCTGGAGCGTGGCCACCACCTTGCAGGGCAGGTCGCGCACCCGGATCACCTGCCCGATCGGATCGTCCGTCCCGAACAGCTGGTCGCGCACGGTGCGGCCGATCACGCAGACGTCGGCCGCCCGATCCACGTCGTCCTGCGAGAACACCGCCCCCTGATCGACGAACCAACGCTTGATGTCGAAGTATTCCGGCGACACGCCCCGGTACCCGGTATACCAGTTCTGATTGGCGTAGATGATCTGGATGGACCCGTCCACGTTGGGCGAGACGCTCTTGATGAGCGGAATCTGCGTCTTGATGGCGACCGCGTCCGACAGCACGAGCGTCTTGGTGCCGTGGGTGCCGGTACGCACGCCGTTCACCGCGCGCCCGCCCGCCTCGATCCACACGAAATTGTCGCCCAGGTTGTTGAGCTGGCGCTCCACCTGGGCCTGGCCCGCCCGGCCGATGGCCACGACGCAGATCACCGCCGCGATGCCGATGGTGATGCCCAGCACCGTGAGGAGGCTGCGCATCTTGTTGGCGAGCAGCGCCCAGACGGCGGACCCGAGCAGCGTGGTGTAGCCGATACCTCCTCCCGCGGTCAGTGACTGATCGCGAAGAACCACGCCGCGATCACCGGGCCGCGCGGCGCCCGGCTGCCGGGGGCCGGCGCGGGTGACCCGGCCGGCGGGGGCCCGTACTCGGGCTGGAACAGGTACGCCACGTGCTTCACGGGGTCCACCGCGATCGTCTTGGCGCCGCGCATCGTGGCCACCGTGCCGACCACGCTATAGCGGTCGGGCGCGTCCTCGTGCACGACGGTGACGTTGCTGTCGCGACCGGCGGGGACGTAAATCAACTTTTGCGACGCGTCCCACCCCAGCGCATCCACGCCGTCGCCGTTGGTGATCGTGGCCACGATCTTGCCGGACGCCGCATCCACCACTACGGACGTCTTGCCGCACCCGGAAAAGATGCGGTTCGTGGCGCGATCGTACGCGATGCCGGTCGGGCCCTCGCAGGGCGCGAGCGGCCACGACGCCAGCACCTTCATCGGTTTGGCGTCGATCACCTGAATGGTGCTCTTGCCCTCGTTGTTGACGAACAGCCTGCGCTTGCCGTCGCTCGCCGCGCCTTCGGGGCCATTGTCCTCGAGCTCCACGGTGCCGACGATCGCGCCGCTCGAGGGCTCGAGCGCGACGAGGGTGCCGATGGGACGACTGTGGTTGGTGAGAATGACGCGGTCGGAGAAGTCGTCGTACATGATGCCGTCGAGGCCGCCGGTCGCCACGCGGATCTTCTTGATCACGGCGAGGCTCGCCAAGTCGAACATCGTGACGGTCGAGTCGCCGCCGTTGGTGATGAAGCCGTGATGCGCCCCGGCGACGAGTGCGATGCCGTGGGTGCGCGGCGTGTCGGGAATGTCGCCCAACACCTTCCCGGTCGCGCCGTCCACCACCATGACGTGGGTGCCGCGCGAGATGAACACCCGGCCGGTACCGGGTTCGGCCGTCAGGTAATCCGTGCCGCCGTCGCCACCGATGTTGAACCGGGCGACCTTGAACGCCTGCGCCCGGCCGAGACGGGGCAAGGCAAACAGGGCAGCGAGAAGAAACAGCGGTGCGGCAAGCGCATGCCTGGTCATGAGTGATCCTCGGTTGAAGTGCTACAACGACCGCAAGAACGTGATGATCGCCTGCTGCTCGCGAAGCGACAGCCGGTGGAAGCGCGCCGTCACCGCGCTCGCCTCCCCGGCGTGCCGCACAATCGCGTCACGCAATGTGAGCGACGCCTGGTCGTGCATCAGCCGGGGACGCAGCCGCACGCCCCACAGCGGCGCGGTGCGGACCTTGTTCTGCGTGCGCGCGATCGAGTCGAGGGACAACTC
>QHTP01000088.1 GCA_003220855.1 Gemmatimonadota bacterium | reverse complement strand
TGGCATGTTGTTCCTGAACCTCCTGCAGATGGTGGTGATTCCGCTCGTCGTGAGCGCGCTGTTCCTGGGCGTCGCGGGGCTGGGGGACGTGGGGCGGGTGGGCCGGCTGGGCATCCGGACGCTTGGCTTCTTCTGCGGCGCGACGCTCATCGCCATCCTCATCGGCTTCGGCGTGGCGGCACTGCTCTTGCCTCTCGCGCCCGTCACTCCCGACCAACAGGCGGCCCTGCGTCAGGTGGCCGCCGCCGACTCCGGGGGCGTGCGTCACGCCGCGGAGCAGATCACGACGGGCGCCCGGTTCATCGTGGACTTGATCCCGGCGAACCCGGTGCGTGCCGCGGTGGACGGGAACCTCCTCCCCTTGATCGTGTTCGTGACGATCTTCGCCGCGGCCGCCGCCGCATTGCCCGACGAGAAGCGGCACGCACTCACCGACCTCGCCGAGGTAGCCACGCAGGCGCTGATCCGGATCGTGCGCTGGGTGTTGCTGCTCGCTCCGCTCGGCATTTTCGCGATCGTCGCCAGTGCCGTGGCGCTGTTCGGCGTTCGGTTGATCGAGGTCATGGCGCTGTTCATCGCGACCGTGATCGCGGGACTCGCGGTGCTCATTACCGTCGTGTACCTGCCGGCGGTCGCGGTCGTCGCGCGGGTCGACGCATGGCGTTATCTGCGGGCTATCAGAGCCTCCCTGCTCATGGCGTTCTCGACAACGTCATCGCTCGCGACGCTCCCGCTGATGCTCGACGCCGCGCAGAGGGACCTCGGGATCTCTCGCCCGGTCGCGAGCTTCGTGCTCCCCTTAGGCGCGAGTATCGGTCGGGGTGGGAGCGCACTGTTCCAGGTGGTGGCCGTACTGTTCGTGGCGCGGCTGTACGGTGTGTCGCTCGGGCTGGGGAGCACGTTCGAGGCGGGAGCCGCCGTGTTCCTCGCCTCGCTCACCGTCGCGAGCGTGCCATCGGCGAGCATCGTGAGCCTGGTCCCGGCGTTCACCGCCACCGGGCTTCCCCTGGCCGGCCTGCAGCTGCTGCTCGGGCTCGATCGCGTCCCCGACATGTTCCGCACCATGACCAACGTCTTCGGGACGCTCACCGCGGCGACCGTCGTGGGCGCTTTGGAAGGAGACAAGCTCGAGTGACGTGGTGGATCCCCGCCGCGTACGCCCTGTTCCTGGCGCTGCTCGTCTATCGATACGCTACGCGCCGTCCGCGTCTCGCCGACTGGCCGCCCCAGACCAGCGGCGCGCTCGTCTCGGTGATCGTCCCGGCGCGGAACGAAGCCGTGAACATCGACGCGTGCGTCCGGTCGATCCTGGCAACGGCCTACCGGCCGCTCGAGGTGATCGTGGTGGACGACCGCTCGACCGATGACACGGCGGCGATCGTGGAGCGGCTGGCGGGAGTGCGGCTGCTGCGGGGAGCGGAGCTGCCGCCAGGATGGTTCGGAAAGCAGTGGGCGTTGGTGCAGGGGTATCGCGCGGCACGAGGAGAGCTGCTGCTGTTCGTCGACGCCGACACGCGACAGCACCCGGAGCTCATTGCGCGGGCGGTGGGTGTGCTCACGACCGAGCGGGTCGCGCTCGTGAGTGTGGTGTCGCGCCAGGAAAGGTGACCTTCTGGGAGCGGCTGGTACAGCCGCACGTGTTCGTGGCGCTGGCGGCCCGGGTGGGCGACCTGCGCCGCATCAACCGGACGCGGGTGGAATGGGACGCGATCGCGAACGGGCAGTTCATCTTGACGACTCGCGCCGCGTACGAGACGGTGGGCACGCACCAAGCGGTGAAGCAGAGCGTCGTAGACGACATGGCGCTGGCCCAAGGTTACGTGCGACATCATCTCGACATCTTCCTGACACACGGCGAGCAGTACATGGTCACGCGCATGTACCGGAGCCTGGCCGGGATCGTGGAAGGGTGGACCAAGAACCTTGCGACCGGTGTGCCGCTGGCGTTTCCGCCGATCGCGCTGGTGCGGCGAATCGTTCGCTATCTCATGTGGCTGCCGGCCCTCCTGTGGATCGTGCCGCCGGTGGCGTGGGCAGTGTCCGGGTGGTGGTGGGCGGGTGTCACGACGCTGATCTCACTTGGCATCTGGGTCGCCGTGTACTGGGTCGAGGGTGCGCCGCTCACGTACGCGCTGCTCTACCCGTTCGGCGCGGGTGTCGTGGCGTACATCATGATCAGGTCGGCGTGGCGTGGAAGCAGGAAGGTCGAATGGAGAGGTAGGACCTACAACACGCCGCACGCCTGAAACACCGGCGGATGATCACCGCGCTGGAGCAAGTCGTGGAGCATCTCGTGCTCCACGAGTTGGCGGTCGTTGCGCCAGCGGTGCGCGAGGTAGATGGTGTGTGGAGGCTGCCACCACCCGTCGCAGCGACCCTCGTAGGCGGGGCACGGATAGTCCCCGCCTGGCACTTCGTACCATTCCACACGATCGAACTTGCCCCACAGGCCGGCGCACGCCTCGATGGCGCTCCACCACGTCTGATACAGGGCGGGTGGCGTGAACGGGACCGCCCCCGCGGGGGCGAAGCTGTCGAGGCAGCCGAGCAGCAAGAGTGTGGGGAGCCAGCGGGCCCAAAGCTTCATGGTGTTCGGCGTGTTCGGCTCACAGTCCCGCCAGCGTGGTCGCCGCCAGACCGAACCCAACGGCCACGCTCGTCAGGGCCGAGCCCAGGTGCAGCACGGTCGCCCAGCGCGGCGCCCCCCCGGACGCGAGCCGCACGATCCCGGCGAGTGAGAACGACACGCACAGCATCCCGATCGTCGTGCCGGCGGCGAAGGCGAGGAAATAGGCGAGCTGAGCCCCACGCGTGGGCGCCGCGGCGACGAGGAGCACCAGGAGCGCGGCGCTGCCGGCGAGCCCATGCAGCAGGCCGAAGCCGAGCGAGCGCCGGGCGTCGCCGCGCGGGTGCGGGTGCTGGTGTGCGGCGTCGTGAGCATGACTGTGGAGATGCAAGTGGGGCTCTCCCCCCGTGCTGTGGGAGTGCACGTGTAGGTGCCACCGCCCGCGCGCATAGCGCAACAGCACCGACCCACCGAGCCCGATCAGCAGCAGGGCCACGAGAAAATCGGCCGCAGGCGAGAAGCGTTGCGGCAGCTTCAGCCGGAACAGGATGATCGCGCCCACCACGACCCCCACGCTCGCGGTATGCCCGACGGCCCAGGCGAGACCCAGCCTGCAGGCGTCGAGCAACCGCCCCTGGCGGGTGGCCAGGGTGGAAACGGCCGCCAGGTGGTCCGGCTCGAAGGCGTGTCGCAGCCCGAGCACCAGGCCGAGGCCTGCGAGGGCGGAGAGGCTCGCGGGGGAGCTCACGGCTCGCAATCTACACCGATTGGTTACAACCTTTCAGCCCTAAGCCATATCGAATTAGGCACATGGAGCTCACCACTCCCGGGGTGGCGACACTGCGCAGGGATCTCGACCAGGCGACGCGGGACGCGGAAACAGCCGACGTGGCGCTCGCCGCCTCGGGGGACGGCCGGGCGTTCGAGCGGCTGTATCGCTCGCACGTGGCCCGGATCCACAGTCTCGCGCAGCGGATGACGGGAGAGGACCACGCGGACGATCTCACCCAAGACGTGTTCGTCCGGGCGTGGAGCAAACTCTCGACGTTTCGCGGGGAGGCGGCGTTCGGGACATGGCTGCACCGCCTCGCGGTAAACGTCATTCTGGCCCGGCGCACCACGCTGGGTACGGAGCGCGGCCGCTACGACGACTCGGAGAACGTGCTGGACGGTGTGGCGAGCCGACCTCACACGGCAGAGTTGTCGCTCGATTTCGAGGCGGCGATCGAGCGGCTGCCCGACGGGGCCCGGCAGGTGTTCGTGCTGCACGACATCGAGGGATACCGCCACGAGGAGATCGCGGACCTGCTGGGGATCGTGCCAGGGACGTCGAAGTCGCAGCTGCATCACGCGCGCATGGCGCTGCGCCGGCACTTGGAGTAGCGCGGAACGCGGAACTGAGAAGGGAGCATGGATGAGCGATACGTGGACCAACCGACTGTCCGAGTACCTCGACGGAGAACTTCCCGAGAGCGAGCGCGCGACCCTCGAAGCGCACCTTCGGGCCTGTGCGGACTGCCGGGCGACGCTCGAGCAGCTGCGCCGGGTCGTGGCCCGCGCGCAGGCCCTGGACGACACGCCTCCCACGACGGATCTCTGGCCCGCGATCGCGCGGCACGTGGGCGTGGTGAGTCTCGACGCCCGACGGGCACGCCGGCGTCTCTCCTTCACCGTGCCGCAGCTCGCCGCCGCGGCGGTCGCGCTGACCCTGCTCTCGGCGGGCTCCGCGTGGCTGCTGCTACGCCGGCCCGCCGGGGCACGGCCGTCCCAGTCGACCACGACCCCGAGTCCCATTTTGACGAACGTCGGCACGTACGAGGCGAATCCCAGGTACGCGGCGGCCGTGGCGAGCCTGGAGCGCGTACTGGCACAGGGTCGCAGCCGGCTCGATACGGCCACGGTGCGCGTGATCGAGAAGAACCTCGGGATCATCGACCGGGCGATCCGCGACGCGCAGAGCGCGCTGGCCGCGGACCCGGCGAACTCATATCTGAACCTGCACCTCGCCCAAGAGATGCGGCGCAAACTGGAGCTCCTGCGGCAGGCGGCGGCACTCGCGGGCGCGCGGACCTAGAGGAGGACGGACGAGCATGCTCACGACCCTGGCGACGCTGGCAGGCCTCGCGCTCGCACAACAGACCGACACGACCGTCCCGGTGCGGGCGGGCGCCCGTCTCGAGGTGAACAACTTCGGCGGGGAGATCGCCATCAAGACGTGGAGCAAGAGCGCGGTGCGGGTGACGGCGAGCCACTCGAGTCGGGACCGCATCACCGTCGACGCGTCGGAGCAGGTGGTACGCGTGAAGTCGGAGGGCCGGCGCGGCCCGTCCCAGGTCGTGGACTACGAGATCACCGTCCCCGCCGCCATGGCGCTCGCCCTGTCCGGCGTTTATACCGACATCACGGTCGACGGGAGCCAGGGCGAGATCACGGCCGAAACGGTCCAGGGGACGGTCAAGGTCTCGGGCGGTGTCGGCAACGTCTCCCTCAAATCGGTGCAGGGCGACGTGACACTCGAGAAGGCACGCGGCCGTATCGACCTGAGCAGCGTGAACGAGACCATCAAGGCGAGCCAGATCTCGGGCGACGTCTCGGCGGAGACCGTGAACGGCGACATCTCACTCGTGCAGGTCGAGTCCTCCAACGCGGAGGCGACCACGGTCAATGGCGACGTCCTGTACGACGGGACCATCAAGGACGGCGGGCGCTACCGCTTCTCCACCCATGACGGTGACCTGCGGGTGTCGGTCCCGGAGAAATCCAACGTCTCCGTTTCAGTCTCGACGTTCGACGGCGATTTCAACGCCTGCTTCCCGGTCCAGCTGACCGGCAAGACCAAGCACCGCTTCAGCTTCACGATCGGCTCGGGGAACGCGCGGCTCGAGCTCGAGTCGTTCAACGGCGACATCCGGCTGTGTCGTCCCGGGCAGCTGGCCAAGGACAAGGACCGAGACCAACACAAGAACCACGACCAGGACCACGATCAGGACCAGGAGGAGGAATGACCATGCGTTTGGCCACGCTCGGGCCGCTCGTCGTCGCGGCCGCCCTGCCGTTCGCCCGCCCCGCGGCGGCCCAGGGTGAGTTCCACTGGAAGGGGCAGGTTGCCGCGGGCAAGACGATCGAGATCAAGGGCGTGAATGGCGACATCGACGCCATGGCCGGCTCGGGCGACGTGGAGGTCACGGCGGTGAAGCACGCACGCCGCAGCGACCCGGACGAGGTGAAGATCGAGGTCGTGCCGTCCGAGGGCGGGGTCACCATCTGCGCGGTGTACCCGAGCGACGGCGCGCGCGAGAACACTTGCGAGACGGGCGAGCATGGTCACATGAGCACGCATGACAACGACGTGAGAGTGAACTTCACCGTCCGGGTCCCCGCGGGCGTGCGATTCGTCGGCCATACCGTCAACGGCGAGGTGGAGGCGGCCAACCTGTCGGGCGACGTGG
>QHTP01000017.1 GCA_003220855.1 Gemmatimonadota bacterium | reverse complement strand
GCAGGATGACGTCGGCGCCGTTTCGGACCGAGCGCGTGCCGTGCGCCAGCAGCACGGCCAGCACCTGGTAGAACAGCAGCAGGGGCAGCGCCAACACCAGGCTGTAGCGGGGCGCGCGGCTCACTTGCCAGTAGGAGCTCGGTGCGGAAAACGGCGTGGTCATAGGGTCAACAAATCTATGGCGACTCGTGGCGCAGGTCGTTCGGCTCGGGCGCGGCTTGCGGCGCTCTCGGACGGCCGGTTATCCTAGCCCACCCTTACGGACCGGTCGGATGAAAGTTCAGGCGCTGCTCCTCACGCTCAGTGCCGCTGCGCTCACCTCAGCGCCGGCGCAGCGTCACGAGCGTGCCCGCGACGTCCGGATCCCGCTCGAGGGAACGCCTGGTCCGCTCGACGCCATCACCGATGTCGCCGGCGTCGAGGTCGGCCACCGGACGCTGATCGCGGGCGGGGGCAAGTTGGTGGTGGGCAAGGGTCCCGTCCGCACCGGCGTCACCGCGATCTTCCCGCGCGGCAGGGCTTCGGACGACCCCGTGTTCGCCGGCTGGTTCGCCATGAACGGCAACGGGGAAATGACCGGCACGACCTGGGTCGACGAATCGGGGTTCCTGTGGGGACCAGTGATGATCACCAACACCCATTCCGTGGGAGTGGTGCGCGACGCGGTGATTCAGTGGGTCGTGCGGCAGGGCCGGATGCAGCACGACGAATGGTCGCTGCCGGTGGTGGCCGAGACGTGGGACGGGGGCTTGAACGACATCAACGGCTTCCACGTCACAAAGGAAGATGCGTGGGCGGCCATGGACAGCGCGCGCGGGGGCCCGGTCGCCGAGGGGAGTGTCGGCGGGGGGACGGGAATGGTCTGCAACCGCTTCAAGGGCGGCATCGGGACGGCGTCGCGGCGCGTGGCCGGCGACGGCTATACGGTCGGTGTACTGGTCCAGTGCAACTACGGCGCCCGCGCGCCGCTGCGGATCGCCGGCGTGCCGGTGGGCCGCGAGATCCCGGACTTGTTGCCGTGCCGGGCGCCGTGCGGAGGGGGCGGGGGGCGCTCGGCGCGCGACGCGCGGCGCGACGACGATGTGGGCTCGATCATCATCGTCGTGGCGACCGATGCCCCGCTCCTCCCGCACCAGCTCAAGCGGATCGCCAAGCGCGCAGCCCTCGGCGTGGGTCGCATGGGCGGGCTGGCGGCGCACTCGTCGGGCGACATCTTCATCGCTTTCTCGACCGCCAACCCCCACGCTTCCCGTGACTCCGGACTCGCGCAGATCGCCATGGCGCCCGACGAGCGCATCACGCCGCTGTTCGAGGCGACGGTGCAGGCCACTGAAGAGGCGATCGTCAACGCGATGCTCGCCGCCGAGACGATGACGGGCGCCGACGACCTCACGGTGTACGCGCTGCCGCACGACCGGTTGCGCGAGGTGCTGCGCCGCTACAACCGGTTGAACCCGTGACGGCGGCGCGGTCCCTCGTCCGACCGGCCGATCTCCGCGTCCGTCCCCTGGCGCGCGCCGAGACGATCCCCTCGGCGTGGTATACCGACCCGCGCTTCCACGAGCTCGACCGCGACGCGGTGTTCGCCACCACGTGGCAATACGTGGCCGACGCGCGGCAGCTGGCACGCCCCGGCGATCACATCGTGGCGGACGTGGCGGAGCAGCCGATCATCGTCGTGCGGGGCGCGGACGGCACCCTGCGGGCGTTCTATAACGTCTGCCGCCACCGCGGCGGCCCGCTCGCCATGAAAGACGGCAACGCCGACATGCTCATCTGCAAGTACCACGGCTGGACGTATCGGCTGGACGGGATGCTGCGCGGCGTGCCGCATTTCAATCGGGTGGAGCTGTTCGACAAGCGGAACTACGGCCTCACGCCCGTGCACGTCACCGAGTGGGAGGGGCTGGTGTTCGTGTGCCTGGCCGAGCGGCCGAAGCCGCTCGAGGGCTGCGTGCAGGACATCCGCGAGCGCATCGCGCCGACGCGCCTCGGAACGCTCCGGTTCGCGCGCCGCGTCGAGTACGACGTGCGTGCCAACTGGAAGGTGTACGTCGACAACTTCCTCGAAGGCTACCACGTCCCGTACGTCCACCCCGAGCTGTACACGCTGTACGACTTCGACGCGTACGTCACCGAGGTGCACGACTGGTACTCGGTCCAGGTCGGGCCGCTCACCGGCGACCGCAACGTGTACACGACGGGCGGCGGCGAAGCCCTGTACTACCAGATCTTCCCCAACCTGATGCTGAACGTGGTACCGGGACGGCTGCAGTCCAACGTCGTGATCCCGGTCGCGCCCGATCGCTGCAAGGTGATCTTTCGCTATTACTACGACGATGTGACGTCGCCCGCGGCACAGCAGCGCATCGAGGCGGACATCGCCTTCTCGGACAAGGTGCAGCAGGAAGACGCTGAGATCTGCGAGCGCGTGCAGCGTGGGCTCGGGTCCCGGGCGTATGACAAAGGCCGCTTCTCGGTGCGCTTCGAGGAAGGCGTGCACCACTTCCAGACACTCCTGAAACGCGCCTACGGGACGTGGTTGAAGCGCCGGTAACGGATCTCAAGCGCCAGCTCGGACTGCTCGACTCGACGATGATCAACGTCGGGACGATCGTCGCGTCGGCCATCTTCATCGTTCCAAGCGTCATCGCCGCCACGCTGCAGGCCTCGTTGCCGTCGATCCTGGTCTGGGTCGCGGGCGGCGTCGTGTCGCTGCTCGGCGCGCTCGCCATCGCCGAGCTCGGGGCGGCCATGCCCCGGGCGGGCGGGATCTATGTGTACCTGAGCGAGGCGTACGGACCGGTCTGGGGGTTCCTGTACGGCTGGTCGAGCGGCGTGGTGATCAACCCCGCCTCGATCGCCGCGATTGCGTTGGGCTTCGCGACCTACCTCGGATTCTTTCTGCACCTGGGAGATGCGGGGATCAAAGCGGCGGCGGTGGCCTCGATCATCGCGCTGACCGTCGTCAACTCGCTGGGCGTTCGCCTGGGCGCGATCACTCAGAACGTGCTCACGCTCACCAAGATCGGGCTCGTGGCGGTGCTCATCGTGGTTGGATTCGTGCTGCCAGGTGGGAACGTCACCAACCTCGCGCCGCTCTGGTCCGACGCGCCCTTGGGGCAGCAGGTCGCGTCGTTCGGGGTCGCGCTGGTGGCAGTGCTGTGGGCGTACGACGGATGGATCGAGAGCACTTACGTCGGGGGCGAGGTCACGGATCCCGGTCGCAATCTGCCGCGCTCCATGATCCTCTCCACGTTCATCGCGATCGTCTTGTATTGCCTCGTGACCGCGTCGTTCGCGTACGTGTTGTCACCGGCGAAGATGGCGGCTTCATCCCTCGTGGCGTCGGACGCTGCGCAGATGACGCTCGGCAGCGCCGGCGCCGGATTCGTGGCCGTCGCGATCATGGTGGCCACGCTGGGATCGAATAACGGCATTGTGCTCACGGCCGCCCGCGTGCCGTACGCGATGGCGCGAGACGGTTTGCTCCCACGATGGCTGGCGGGGGTCCACCCGCGTTTCCTCACGCCGGTGCCGTCGCTCGCGGTACAGTGCGTGATCTCGATCGGGCTCACGTGGATCTCGACCGAGCCGTCGTGGAAGAACGTCTATAACCGTCTGTTCACCTACGTCGTCCTGGCGGAGTTCGTGTTCTACGCGATGTCGTGCGGGGCGGTGATCCGGCTGCGGCGCAAGGCTCCTGAGCTAGTGCGGCCGTACCGGACCTGGGGATATCCGGTCACACCGATCGTCTTTATCCTGTTCTCGCTCTGGCTCGTGTTCAACACCGCGAAGCAGCAGCCGGGAGACACGGCGATGAGTGCGCTGTTGATCCTCGTCGGACTGCCGCTCTACTGGTGGCAACGCATCGTGGCCCGCCGGGCCGAAGCCGCTTCCTAGCCTCCTACTCTTCGTCCGACGCCGGCTTTTCGAGCCGCTGTAGCGCCTCTTGTACGCGCTGCTTCGCGTCGCGATGTAGCAGCGCGGCCAGGGCCGCCTTGAGACGGGGGATGGCCAGCTGTCGCGGGAGCGTGAATTGGAAGGCCTCCACAGTCCAGCGGCGCACCTGGGGCCGCTCGTCGTCCAGGTGCGCGGCGAGGAGGTCGAGCGCGTGCGCACTGCCGCGGGCCGCGAGCGCCGCGAGCACGTGGGCGGGAAAGCGGTCCGAGCCGAGCAGCGTCTCGAGCTGCGGGATCGCGCCGGTGTCGCCTGTCTGCGCGATGACGCGATACGCCGCTTCCTGGATCACGTTCTGGTACGAGGCTACGGGAAGCCCCCACGCCACGACGCTGTCGCGAGCGCTCGAATCGGCGGCGACAAGGGCGGTGAGCGCCGCGGCCCGCACCTCGTAGCTCGGGTCGGTCCGCCACGTCGTGCGCGCCAGCTCGGCCGCGCGCGCGCCGCCGAGTCGCCCGAGCGTAGTGATGGCCATGCGGCGCACCTGCGCAGCGGTATCGCGGAGCGCCGCAGCGAGCGGTGCCGCGGCGCCCGCCGCCGGGAATCGCGCGAGCGCCTCCACCGCCTGGGCGCGGGTCAGGAAGTAGTCGGCGACGGTGGCGGCGCGCGCGAGCGCAGCCAGGGCCGTGGCGTCGGCCGGCCGCTTGGCGAGCTCTGCGATCACCCATTCGCGGTTCCACAAGTCGGCGTCGCGCTCGAGCTGGGTCGCGAGCCAGGAGGTGGGCTGGTCGAACGTGAGCTCCTTCAGGACCGTGTTGCCGTCGTCGAACACCACCATCGTGGGCGGACCGGCGAGCGCCGAAAACGAGACGGTCTGCTCGCGCGACGCGAGCTGCACACGGCGGACCACGTCCCCGCCGGGGGTGCCGACCCGGATGCTCAACGGCATGTGGAACACCGCCGCCGTCCGGTAGCGCGGCGCGGTGCTGTCGCCCGTGGGGAGGGCGCTGTCGCGCTGCGTCTGTTTCACGCTCAGCGCGAGCGTTCGCGCCGCCGTGTCGTATGCCGCGGTGACGGTGAAAGCCGGATGCCCCGCGCCATAGATCCACTCGCTCCAGAACCCGTCGAGGTTTTCACCCGTCGCGTCCAGCACGGCCTGGCGCAGATCGTCGCTGGTGGCGTTGCCGAGCGCGTGACGCGTGAGATAGAGATGCAGCGCAACCCAGAACCGCTCGGGGCCCAGGTACTCCCGCAGCATACGGAGCACGAGCGCGCCCTTGGGATAGATGTTGTTCGATCCGGGGGCGGCGAGCGGCATGCGGCGCCGGGCGTCGATCTGGCGGTACTGGCGGTACTCGTCGAGGTAGTAATCCTCTTCCGCGTGGCGGCCGAGCTTCGCGCTCCAGTATTGGCCCGGCATGAACTCGGCGAACCCTTCGTTGAGCCACATGTTCGCCCAGTTCTCGGTGGTGACATAGTCGCCGAACCACTGGTGGGCGAGCTCGTGCGGAATCAGGATCCACTGATACCAGGGCCGGTCGAGGTAGGCCCGCTCGTCGGGGAGCCAGTCGACGAGCGTCGTCGCGCTGACGTTCTCCATTCCGCCGAAAAAGTCCGCCACCGTGGTCTGTGCGTATTTGGCCCAGGGATACGAAAGGCCGGTGAGTCGAGAGTACACGTCGATCATGTCCGGCGTCACGGCGAACAGCCGGCGGGCGCGATTGGAGTCGGCGTGGTAGACGTAGTAGTCCACCGGAATGGCGTGCCAGTGGTCCGCCACCTTGACGAGCGGCGCGACGATCAGGGACACGAGATAGGTGGAGCTCGGCAGGTCCTGGCGCCAGGTGACGCTGTGCGTGGCGCCCGGCAGCTTGCGGTCGGCCACGAGCGTGCCGTTCGACACCACCGTGTACTGCTGCGGCACGGTGGCGACGAGCTCCCACGTCATCTTGTCGTTGGGGAAGTCGTAGGTCGGGAACCAGAGGTGATTGTTGTGGTCCTCTCCCTGACTCCAGATCTGCTGGGGTCGATGCGACTGCCCCTCGGGCTGGATGAACGTCAGGCCACGTCCGTTCTCGACCGGCGCGTGGTAGTCGATCGAGAAGCGCAGCGTGTCGTGAAAGGCGACCGGGCGCGCGGGATACACCACGAGGGTGTCCCCGTGGCGATCGCTCCGGAGCGTCGCTCCGCGGCCGTCCGCGATCCGGGCCACGACGAGGCGCGAGCCGGCGTCGAGGATCACCGAGTCGAGGTCGGGCCGCAGCGCCACCAGGGTGGTCGTCACCCGGCCGTCGAACGACGTGGAATCCCAGTCGAAGTTCCGGACCTCGATGCGCTGGTGCACGAGGTGGTAGTCGTGCGACCGCGTGTAGGCGTCGTTGGTGATCAGCTCGGCATTGGACTGGGCGAGCGCGGGTGCGGCGAGGCCGCACAGGATCGTGCAAACGAGTGAGGGGCGCATCCGCCTAATGTAGCCTGGACGCGGGACCCTTTCCGATGCAGAATTCTCCGGCCGCCACTATGCCCTTCACAGGAGATTCGAGGATGAGATCCACGCTCGGCACCACCCTACTTGCGCTCTGTACCCTCCCCCTCACGGTCGTCCCCGTCGCGCGGGCCCAGAACCCGGTCACCAACGGCGTCCGGGCCATGGCGCAGCGCCAGACGAAGAACATCGTGGACGCCGCGGAGGAGATGCCGGCGGACAAGTACGGCTACAAGCCCACGCCCGCCCAGATGAGCTTTGGGGACGTGGTCGCCCACCTGATCCGGGAAGGGAACAACTATCTCTGCAGCGCGTCCTCCGGCATGAAGCAGCCCGAGACGGATAAGTTCGCCGGAACGGACTCAAAGGAAAAGCTCGTGGCCGGCCTCAAGGCCTCGTTCAAGTTCTGCGAGACCGTGCTGGCCGGGATCCAGGACGCGCAGCTGGGCGACAGCATCGACTTCTTCGGCGGCAAGAAGCAGACGAAGGGTATGGCCGCGTTGATCACGGTCGCCGACTGGGCGGACCACTACAGCCAGATGGCGATCTACCTGCGGTTGAACGGGCTGCTGCCGCCGACGGCGAAGAAGGCCGACTAGCGGTCGCGGAGGATCTCCCGCGCCGCATTGTATCCGCACGCCCCCATGACGCCGCCGCCCGGGTGCGTCGCCGAGCCGCATAGGTACAGCCCCTTGATGGGGGCGCGGTAGTCGGCGTACCCGGGCAGCGGCCGCAGGAAGAACAGCTGCGGCAGCGTCATGGCGCCCTGAAAGATGTTGCCTCCCGTCAGCCCGAAGCGACGCTCCAGGTCGAGCGGTGACAGCACCTGCCGCTCGATCACGGAGCGTTTGAAGTTGGGCGCATACTCGTTAAGGATGTCGAAGCAGCGGTCGGCGAACCGGTCTTTGACCGCATCCCAGCCGCCGTTCCTGAGCTGGTACGGCGCGTACTGCACGAAGAACGACATGACGTGTTTCCCGACGGGCGCCACCGTCGTGTCCACGACCGACGGGATGGTGCACTCGAGGATCGGGTCGGCGGAGGGGCGGCCGTACTTGGCGTCGTCGTAGGCCCGCTCCATGTAGTCGAGCGTCGGGGCGAGATGAATCGTGCCGCGCAGGTGTCCGTTGGGGGGCAGGCCGCTCCGCCGTACGGCCGTGAAATCAGGCAGCTCCGACAGGGCGACGTTGATCTTGAGCGAGGCGCTGGTGTAGTCGATGCCGCGCACCGCCGCGACGAACTCGTCCGGCAACTCCCGCTCCTCGACGAGCTGCAGGAAGGTCACGTGGGCGTCGGCGTTGGAGGCGACTTTCTTGGCCTGGAACTCGGTGCCGTCGGCGAGGGCCACCCCCTTCACCCGGCCACGGCGGGTGAGGATCTTCGCCACCGGGCTGTTGAGGCGGATCTCCGCTCCGTGGGCGCGCGCCGCGGACGCGAGCGCCTGGGTGATCCCGCCCATCCCGCCCCGGACATAGCCCCACATCCCCCGTACGCCGTTGCACTCGCCCATCACATGGTGGAACAGCACGTACGCGGTGCCCGGCATGGAGGGTGACGCCATCGCACCGATGATGGCGTCGGTGGCGAGCGCGATCTTGAGCTCCTCCGACTCGAACCAGCGGTCCAGAATCGGTCGCGCGGCGCCCGTCAGGATCTCGAGCGCGCCCGGACCGTCCCGGCCCAGCTTGAGGAAGCGCCAGCCGAGCCGGGCGAGGTGCGCGAGGTTCTTGGGACCGAAGGACCACGGATTGGGGGGCGTCTGGAGCAGCGTGGGCTCGATGAAGTCGGCCACGCGCTCGAGCATCGCCTCGTAGCGCGGCAAGGCCTCGGCGTCGCGCGTCGAGAACTTGGCGACCTGCTGGCGGGTCAGCTCCTTGTCGGGGCCCATCAGGAGGAAGCGGCCATCGGGGAACGGCGTAAACGACGAAGGGCTGCGCGGCAGGAGCTCGAATCCGTGGCGCCCGAGCTCCAGGTCGCGGATGATCTCGGGACGCAGCAGGCTGTTCACATACGCGGCCGTAGACACCTTGAAGCCGGGCCACAGCTCCTCGGTCACGCACGCACCCCCCACCACGTCACGCCGCTCGAGCACCAGCACCCGCCTGCCGGCGCGCGCAAGGTAGGCTGCCGAGACGAGACCGTTGTGGCCAGCCCCGACGATAATGATGTCGTACGACCCGGACATGGCGATCCCTTCGATCCCTTTAAGGGTCCAGCGTGCTGCACTATGTTACAGGCGGGTCGGTCGCACCATGAAGCGAACGGTTGTGCCGCTGCTGGCGGTTGCCTGGTGTGTCGTCTCACCCTTCACGACGGCAGAGTGCGCGCGTCAGCGACCCGTTGCGACCACACCCGCTGCCGACTCGACCGCTGCCCGCGGCCCCGTGACGCTGCGCGTCACCAACAGCAACTGGTCGGACGTGAGAATCTACCTCACCCGCGGCGCGACGTGGGTGCGGTTGGGCCTGGTGACCACCAACAGTACGGTTGAGTTCACCGTGCCGGCGGAGTTCGTCGCCTCCCCCGGAGGCGTGACGTTGGTGGCGGATCCCGTCGCGGGGCGGCGGCCGTGGACCACGACGCTCCCCGCCGTCATGCCCGGCGACGAATTCGAGCTGGTCGTCGAGAGCTTTCTACAGTACTCGCACCTGGTCGTGCGATAGCTGTTCAGGGCCGGCGCTGCAGCCGCTCGAGCAGCGCGCCCAGCCCCGGCGGCACCTGCACGCCAAAAATGTCCCTGGTAGGGGCGGTGACCACGATGGAGCGCGGCCCGGGCGCCCCCTCACTGCCGGTCGGCCCCGCGCTGCCGGCTCGTCCCTGAGCGCCGTCGGCCGCGTCGGGGCAGCGCCGATTGTTCTGGTCGGTCTGTCCGTTGCCGCCTTTGCCGCCGCGACCGCCGGTCCCGCCTGCACCTCCCGATCCACCGGCGCCGCCCGGGCTGTGTCCATCCACCAGTCCGGCGAGGAGCGGCTGGTCGATGGGCACCACGATGCTGATGCGGCCGCCCCGTCCCCCGGAGCCGCCCGGCCCGCCGTTGCCGCCGTTGCCCCCCGGGGCGCCCGGCTGCGCGGGGCATCCCGCCGCGCCGGCCGCGCCGTCGGTCCCGTTCGCGCCCGCGATGCCTGTACCGCCCCGACCGCCCCGCGACTCGACGATCAGCCAGTCCGCGGGGGCGACGCTCGTCGCGTCGCCCAGGATGTAGAAGGGCGGCGCGACGCCCACCTGGAACCCAGCCACGTACAGTTTGTCGTAGAACGGGGAGCGCACCGCCGCGAGCCGCACGTTCACCTCCGGCCCGTTGCTCCCCACCTCGCCCGCGCCGCCCGGCTCGCCCGAGAACGTGAACGTATGAGGCATGCAGCCGTAGTACGGCGGGACCACGACGGTGCTCGTGACGCGGGAGTTGGCCCGCAGGGTCGCCGTGAGCCGGAACCCGGTCGATACGGTCGCGAGCGGATCGCGCTCCGTCACCCAGTCGCCGTCTTCCTGGGAGACCGCGTCGGGACTCTCGCGATCGAGAAACACCACGTGCAGGCGCGGCGGATGCTTCTTGTCGTACGAACGCTCGAACGGTACCCGCTCGCCGCTCGCCAGCACGGCCTCGTAGCTCGCCGCGATCACGCTCCCCGGGCAGGCGCGGGCGTAGCTCGTGACGATGCGGATGTCCTTGATCTGCGCGACCAACCCAGGGTCGGGGGCGAAATCGGCCGGAGGGGCGTGCGAACACCCGAACAACGTCAGGCCAAGAATCGTCACGGAGAGACGTCGCAGAGAGGCGTCGCGGAGAAACGTCGGGAACAGTCCCATGGAGATCCCTTTGGGGTCGGCGGCCGGGAAGCAACATGTGAAACCGTGTCCCAATAGGCAACTTCGCCGCGCTCTTGCGCCTTGAGCCGTGCGACTTGAGGCTTTAGCCATGGACGCACCCGGCTACGGCCTGATCGAGACGATGCGCGTCCGGGACGGACGCATCGCGTTTCTGCAGCGCCACCTGGCCCGCCTCGAGCGCTCCCTCGATGAGCTCGGCATGCCAAGACCCGTGCAGAATCTCGCCGCGCTGGTAACGCCGTTTGCGGCAACCGGCAACGCCGTACTCCGTCTAGAGGTGCGCGATGGGCGCGCCAGCGTGACCGTGCGCGCGCCGCCGCCGCTCCAGGCTCCGGCCGTGATCACCGCGTCCGAGCCACACCGGCCCTACCGCCACAAGACCACCGAGCGCGACTGTTTCGTGGATGCCGCGAACGAGGCGGACCGGGCGGAAGCGGACGACGCCCTGCTGCTCACGCACGACGGGTTCGTGGCGGAGGGTACGGTATGGAGCGTGTTCTGGTGGGACGGCGACACGCTGCGCACGCCGACGCTCGACCTGAGCATCCTGCCAGGCATCGGCCGGGCGCGCGTGCTCGAGCTGGTGGCGGGCGTAGACCAGGGCCGCTACACAAGGCAGCCGCTCGCCGGAAAGAGCCTGTTCCTCACGAACGCGGTACGGGGCGTCGTGCCGATCATGTCGCTCGACGGCGTGCCGGCCTCGTCTGATCCCCGCACGGCGGAGCTCGCCGATCGGTTCTGGCCCGCTGGCTGAACGTTGCGGCGTGGGACCGAACGCTTCCCGAAGCTGGTACGCACCACTCTGAGGCGAGTCCGCCGCGCCCGTGCTGCACCACCCGGCGCGCGACGGCCCCGGTCGTGAGTCCATTCAATTGTACGGCAATCAGATACGACATGCGCGGCAGCGACTGGCAGGGTGCCACGCTTCTGGCCCGGGAAGTGCGATGCGCACTGGGGGCGGCTTCTTGTAGCGGGCTTTGCGGTCGTGCGGGGGAGGCTTGTTCGACAGGCGAGGCGGGTAGCGGATGGTCACCATAGCAGCAGCCCGACAGCCGGCGGCATCGTTCGCCGACGTCGTCGAAGTGGTTGTGGCCCGCCCGGACGTCGGGTCCGACGCGGTGTGTGCTTCGGCGACGCTGCTCTCGGACCGAGAGCTGGAACGAGCGCGTCGCTTCGCGTTCGATTCCGACCGGGGCCGATACGTCGTCGCGCGGGCGCTGTTGCGCCAGCTGCTCGCGGCGCGACTCGGCGCCCGCCCCGAATCGGTCGAACTGGCCTCCGGGGCGCGCGGCAAGCCCGCCCTGACCGGGCGGTGCGCGGCCTCCGACCTGCGTTTCAACGTGTCGCACTGTGAGGATGTCGCCGTGTACGCCTTCGCCTCCGGACGGGAAGTCGGCGTCGACGTGGAGGCGGTGCGTGCGCTCCCCGACGCCGACGACGTTGCCGCCCGCTGGTTTTCCCGCCACGAGCACGCCACGTACCGCGCGCTCGAGCCGCGAGACCGGCCGCTGGGATTCTTCCAGTGCTGGACACGAAAGGAGGCCTTCATCAAGGCGTTGGGCGACGGCCTGTACCATCCGCTCGATCGCTTCGACGTCTCGCTCGCGCCGGGGGAGCCGGCCAGGATCCTCCGGGTCGAGGACGTGCCGGGAGACCAGTGCCCCTGGCGCCTGGAGGCCTTTTCCCCCGTGCCGGGTTTCGTCGCGGCCGTCGTCACAGAGCGGCTCGAGGGGGACGAGCGATAATGGCCGCGGCTGCGAACGAGTCTTCGTGGATGAACGACGAGCTGCGGATGTTCCGCGCGACCGTGCGTCAGTTCATCCAGAAAGAGTTCGTGCCGCACCAGCCCCGCTGGCGCGAGCAGCAGCGTCCCGATGCGGACGCCTGGACGCAGGCCGGCCGGACGGGCATGCTGCTTCCCGACCTGCCCGAGGCGTACGGCGGGGGTGGCGGCAACTTCGCCCACGCCGCCGTCGTGCTGGAGGAGCTCGCGCACGCCGGCGTGCATTTCGGCTCCGGCATCCAGAGCATCGTGGCCCACTACATCCTGGCCTACGGCAGCGAGGAGCAGAAGTGCCGCTGGCTCCCCCTCATGGCCCGGGGCGAGCTGGTGGCGGCCATCGCCATGAGCGAGCCGGGAGCCGGCTCCGATCTGCGGAACATCCAGGCCGCCGCCCGGCGCGACGGCGACCACTACGTCATCAACGGCTCCAAGACGTTCATCACCAACGGCGGACTCGCCGGCATCGTATGTCTGGCGGTGAAGACGGACCCGCGCGCCTCCGGGGTCAAGGGCATCTCCCTCATCATGGTGGAGACGAAGGGCCTGCGCGGATACCGGGTGGGCGGCTCGCTCGACAAGATCGGCATGCACGGCCAGGACACGTGCGAGCTGTTCTTCGACGATGTACGCGTGCCAGCGACGAATCTGCTGGGGGACGCCGAAGGCAAGGGGTTCTACCAGATGATGGAGCGCCTGCCCTATGAGCGCCTGGGCGTGGCCGTGGTCGCGGTCGCCACCGCGGAGCAGGCGCTGGCCGTCACGATCGACTACGTGAAACAGCGCACGGCATTCGGCAAGCCGCTCATGGAGTTTCAGAATACCCGCTTCAAGCTGGCCGAGTGCAAGACGGCGGCGCATATCGGCCGGGTGTTCGTCGACCATTGCGTTGAACGGTTCATCGCGGGCCAGCTCGACGACACCACCGCCGCCATGGCCAAGTATTGGCTCACCGACTGCCAGTGCCACATCGTGGACGAATGCGTGCAGCTGCACGGCGGCTACGGCTACATGACCGAGTATGCCATCGCCCGCATGTGGGCCGACAGCCGGGTGCAGCGCATTTACGCTGGCGCCAACGAAATCATGAAGGAGCTGATCGCGTGCTCGCTGTGACGGATCTCTGTTTGCATGACCTGATCGAGGCGCAGGCGCTTCGCACCCCCGATCAGGTAGCGGTCGTGTTCGAGCACGAGCGCATGACGTACGGCGAGCTGAACCGGCGCGCCGATCGGCTCGCGCACCACTTGAGAGGTCGGGGTGTCGGGCCCGACGCGATCGTCGGCCTGTTCATCGAGCGCTCGGTGGACATGGTGGTGGGCATCCTGGGCATCCTCAAAGCCGGGGCGGCGTACCTGCCCATCGACACGGGGTACCCGCAGGAGCGGATCGCCTTCATGCTGGCCGACGCCGGCGTCGCCGTGGTGCTCACGCACTCGGGGCTCGTGGGGCGCCTCCCGATCGACAGCGTGCGGGCCGTGTGCCTGAATGGAGACGGAGACGGATTCGACGGGGCGGACGGGCGAACCCCGGCGCACTCGGCAGCCCCCGTTCGGCCCAGCCACCTCGCCTACGTGATCTACACCAGCGGCTCCACGGGCCGTCCCAAGGGCGTCTGCATCGAGCATCGCAACATCGTCAATTACGTGCTGGGCGTCGCCGAGCGCCTGCGACTCGAGCCGGGCATGAATCACGCGACGGTGTCGACCATCGCGGCCGATCTCGGCAACACCGTCGTGTTCCCGGCGCTCGCCACCGGGGGCTGCCTGCATGTCGTCTCGCAGGAGCGGGCCGAGAACCAGGCGCTGCTCGCCGAATACTTCCAGCGCGAGCGGATCGACGTCCTGAAGATCGTGCCGTCGCATCTCGCCGCGCTGCAGACGGGTCCACATCCGGAATCCGTCATGCCCAGGGCTCGCCTGGTGCTGGGGGGCGAGGCGTCGCGGTTGGAGTGGGTCGCCCGACTGCGGGGATTGGCACCGGGGTGCGAGATCTTCAATCACTACGGCCCGACCGAGACGACGGTCGGTGTGCTGACGTACAAGGTCGGGCCCGAGCTGCCGGCGACGCAGTCCGGGACGCTGCCGCTCGGCAGCCCTCTGCCGAACATCCGCGTGCACATCCTCGATGGGAGTGGGCGACCCACGCCGCCCGGCGAGCAGGGCGAGCTGCACATCGGTGGCGGCGCGGTGGGGCGGGGCTACCTCGGCCGCCCGGATCTCACGGTCGAGAAGTTCGTGCCGGATCCGTTCGGCTCGGACTTGGACGAGCGCCTTTATCGGACCGGCGACCTGGCGCGGGTGCTGCCCGACGGGAGCCTCGAGTTTTGCGGTCGGCTCGACGACCAGATCAAGCTGCACGGCTACCGCGTCGAGCTCGGCGAGATCGAGGGCACGCTGCGGGCGCAGCCCGGCGTGCGCGACGCCGTGGTCCGGGCGTACGACGACGCGGTCGGCGGCAAGCAGCTGGTCGCCTACGTCGTGCCACAGCGGCCGAACCAGGCGCTGTGGGGCTGGAAGGCGCCGTACGTGTTGCCCGACGGCTCGCCGGTGGCGCACCTGAACCGCAACGAGACCGAGTACATCTACAACGAGATCTTCGTGCAGCAGGCGTATCTGCGGCACGGCATCACGATACGGGATGGCGACTGCATCGTGGACGTCGGCGCCAACATCGGGCTGTTCACCGTGTTTGCGAGCCGGCTGGCCCGAAACCTCCGCATCGTCGCCTGCGAGCCGAACCCCGCCGCCTTTGCCTGTCTCGAGGCGAACGCGGCCGCCTGGGGCGCCGCCGTGCGGTGCCTGCCGCTCGGGTTGTCCCACGAGAGCGGGTCGGCGGACCTCACGTGGTTCGAGGGCCTCTCGCTGCTCTCGGGCTTCTACGCCGATGCCGCGACGGAGCGCGAGATGGTCAAGCGCTACGTGCTCAATCAGCAGGTGGCGGCCCCGGACAGCGAGCGCTTCGTCGCGGACGTGGGCGACGTGATCGACGACCGCCTCCGGGCAAAGACGGTGTCGGCCCAGTTGCGCACCCTCTCGAGTGTCGTCGCGGAGGAGGGCGTCGAGCGTATCGATCTCCTCAAGGTCAACGTCGAAAAGAGCGAGCTGGATGTGCTGCGCGGGCTCGACCCGGACGACTGGCCCAAGATCCGCCAGGCGGTGATCGAGGTGGATCAGCATGACCACGTGGAGCCGATCACGCAGCTCCTCGAGCGGTACGGCTTCGAAGTGATGGTCGAGCAGGACCCGCTGCTGCGACACACCGAGCTGTGCTACGTGTACGCGATCCGGCCCTCGGCGGAGCGGGGCGGACTCATCCGGCACCAACCGGCCGACGCGTACGTCCGCGCGGAGCTGCCCGCCGACGGGGAAGTCTTGACGCCCGCGTCGCTGCGCAAGTCCCTGCAGACACGGTTGCCGCAGTACATGATCCCCTCGGCGTTCGTCCTGCTGGACAAACTCCCCTTAACCGCGAACGGGAAGGTGGATCGCCACGCGCTGCCGGCGGTCTCGTTCGAGCGCGCCCAGCCGGCCCAGGTGTCACAGCCGCTCACCGAGACGGAGCAGGCCGTCGCGGCCATCTGGGCGGAGCTCCTGAAGGTGGACCACATCGGCCGCAACGACGATTTCTTCGACGTGGGCGGGGACTCGTTGCTGGCCATCCGGGCGGTATCCCGGATCCGCGACGTGTTCGGCGTGGACGTCCAGACCCGGACCTTGTTCGAGAACCCGACCATAGGGGACCTGTCGGCCGTCCTGGCCGAAGCCAAGGGCTCGCGCGGCAACGCGCCGCGGATCGAGCGGCGCACCGAGGCAGGACCGTGCGCGCTCTCGTTCGCCCAGGAGCAGCTCTGGTTCCTGGATCAGCTGGCTCCGGGCAGTCCCGTGTACAACATCGTCGACGTGATCCCTCTGAGCGGCGCGTTCCATCGCGACGCGCTGCGGCGCGCGATGCACGAGCTGGTGCGCCGCCACGACGTGCTGCGCACCGCCTTCACGCAGCGCGACGGGCACCCGCGGCAGGTCGTCGCGCCGACGATCGACGTGGGGCTTTCGGAGTTCGATCTGCGTTCGCTGCCGGGCCCGGAGCAGGAGCGGGAATGGCTGCGCGTGGTGCGGCACGACGGACGCAAGCCGTTCGACCTGGCTCGGCCGCCGCTGCTTCGCGCGACCGTGGTGCATTTCTCGGACGCGGAGCACCGGCTGCTGCTGACCATTCACCACATCGTTGCCGACGAGTGGTCGATGGAGCTCATTCACCAGGAAATTCTCCAGATCTACGAGGCCTTCGCTCATGCGCGGCCCTCCCCGCTGCCCGGGCTGCCGATTCAGTACGCCGACTTCGCCTGCTGGCAGCGCGCGTGGCTACAGGGACCCGTGCTCGAGCAGGAGATCGCGTATTGGGAAAACGAGCTGGCGGGGGCGCGACTGGTGCTCGACCTGCCCACGGACAAACCGCGTCCCGCGGTGCAGAGCTTCCGGGGCGCGTCGGAGGGCTTCGACCTGCCGCGCCCGCTGCTGGACCGGTTGAAAGCCCTGGGACGGCAGGAGCAAGCCACGCTGTTCATGACGCTCGAGGCCGGGTTTGCGGCCCTGCTGCACCGCTATACCGGCCAGGACGACCTGCTCGTCGGGACTCCCATTTCCGGCCGCACGCGCAGCGAGACGGAACGGCTGATCGGGTGCTTCCTCAATACGGTCGTGTTGCGCTCGCGGTTCAGCGACGGATTGACCTGCCGTGCGCTGGTGCGACAGGTGCGCGAGCGGGCGCTCGGTGCCTACGCGCACCCGGACCTTCCCTTCGAGGGCCTGGTCGCGGCCCTGGCGCCGGACCGGGATGCGAGTCGCACGCCCCTGTTCCAGGTGATGTTCGTGCTGCACAACCCCGAAGGGGTGTCGCAGGTATCGAAGGTGTCCGGCAACCGGGAGTTGGAGACGGGCACGTCGAAGTTCGACCTGACACTGCTCCTCTCCGAGACGCAAAATGGCCTCGAAGGCATGATCGAGTACGACACCGATTTGTTCGAGGCCGCGACGATCCGGCGCCTGTGCGGACACTATCGCACCCTGCTCGAGGCGATCGTGCGCGATCCCGATCAGCGCGTCTCCCTGCTGCCGCTGCTCAGCGACTCCGAGCGCCGCCGAGTGCTGGTGGAGTGGAACGACACGGCCGCAGCCAATCCGGCGAAAGACGTGTGCGTGCACCAGCTGATCGAACGGCAGGCGGGAAGGACGCCCGAGGAGGTGGCCGCGGTGTGCGGGCAGGAGCGCCTGACCTACGGCGAGCTCGAGCGTCGCGCCGGCCGGCTCGCGGACGAGCTGCGAGCGCGTGGGGTCGGGCCCGACGTGCTGGTGGGTCTGCTCGTCGAGCGCTCGCTCGACATGATGGTGGCACTGCTCGGCATTCTCAAAGCGGGCGGGGCGTACGTGCCGCTCGATCCCGCGTTCCCCACGGAGCGTCTCGCCGGCATCGTCGAGGACAGCGGGATGAGCGTGCTCGTCACGCATCGGGGGCTCGATCAGGCGCTGTCGATTCGTCCCCCCTGCGTCGTCCGACTCGACGATGACGGCCTCGCCGGGGCGACTCCGGGCATGGATCACCCGGCCGCGTCGCGTCCCGAGTCGCACAGCCTCGCCTACGTGCTCTACACGTCAGGCTCGACCGGCAAGCCCAAGGGCGTGGAAATTCCCCACTCGGCGGTGGTGAATTTCCTGCAGTCGATGCAGCGGACGCCGGGCTTCACGGCGGCCGATACGATCCTCGCCGTGACCACGCTGTCCTTCGATATCGCGGGCCTCGAGCTGTTCCTGCCGCTGGTGAGCGGCGGGCGGGTGGCCATCGCCAGCCGCGATGACACCCTCGACCCCGCGCGCCTGATGGAGCGGATGCGCGAGTCCGCTTGTACGGTGATGCAGGCGACGCCCGCGCTGTGGCGGGCGCTGGTGGCGGCGGGATGGAGCGGTTCGCCGAGCCTGAAGATCCTGTGTGGCGGCGAAGCCCTGCCTCCGGACCTGGTCCTGGCGCTGCTCCCGCGGTGCGCGGAGCTATGGAACATGTACGGCCCGACGGAAACCACCATCTGGTCGACCATCCACCGCGTCGCGTCCGCGGACACCCGGGTGCCGATCGGTCGGCCGATCGCCAACACGCAGGTATTCGTGCTCGATGCCAATCGCCAGCCCACGCCGCCCGGCGTGGCGGGCGAGCTTTACATCGGCGGCGACGGCCTGGCGCGCGGCTATCTGCGTCGCGACGAGCTGACACGGGAGCGCTTCGTCCCGAGTCCGTTCGCGCCGAACGCGCGCCTGTATCGCACCGGCGACCTGGCGCGCTGGCTCTCGGAGGGGTGCCTGGAGTGGCTGGGGCGGATCGACCACCAGGTGAAGGTCCGGGGCTTCCGGATCGAGCCCGGGGAAATCGAGGCGGCGATCGCGCGGCATCCCGCGGTGGGTGAGGTGGTGGTCATCGCGCGCGAAGCCGCGGGCGACAAACATCTCGTCGCGTACTTCGTCGCCGCGCACCCCCCGGCAGATCTGGTCGATCAGCTGCGCGCGCTGGTTCGCGCCGCCTGTCCCGAGTACATGGTGCCCGCGCACTTCGTCCGCTTGGACGCCCTGCCGCGTACCGCGAACGGCAAGCTCGACCGCAAGGCGCTGCCGGCACCGGAGCCGGGAACGACCGCGCCACGCCAGGACGCAGTGGGGGGGGCGCCTCGCACGCCGACGGAGCAGATGGTGATGGGCGTGTTCGCGGGTGTCCTGGAGCGGGCGGATTTCGGCGTGGGCGAGAGTTTCTTTGATCTGGGCGGTCATTCGCTCATGGCGGCGCGACTCATGTCGCAGCTGCGGGCCGTCTCGGGAGTCGATCTGCCGCTCCGCGTGCTGTTCGAGCATCCGAGTGTCGCGGCGCTGGCCGCGGCGATCGAGGCGCTGTCGTGGTCGGCGGGGCGGCAGGCGCCAGCCGCAGATACCCGCGAGCGCGAGGTGGTCGAGCTGTGAGCGTGACGGCGTTTCTCACGGAGCTGCGCGACCGCGATATCCAGGTCTGGGCCGAGGGCGAGCACCTGCGGTGCACGGCTCCGGCCGGTACACTCACGCCGCAGCTGCGCGACGAGCTGCAGCGCCGCAAGAGCGAGATCCTGGAATTCCTGCGGTCGGCCGAAGCGCTGGCGCAGCGGCCGCGCGCGATCGTGCCGCTCGAGCGACGCGGCACGCGCACGCCCGTATTCGCGGTGGCGGGGCACAACGGCGACGTATTCTGCTACCGCGCGCTGGCGCAGCACCTGGGCGACGACCAGCCCTTCTTCGGGCTCGAGCCGCCCGGGCTCGACGGCGGGAGCGAGCCACTCACGCGCGTCGAGGACCTCGCGGCGTACTTCGCGGAGCAGGTCCGGGCGTTCCAGCCCAGCGGCCCGTGCATCATCGCCGGCTTCTGCGCCGGCGGCACCGTGGCGTTCGAGCTGGGGCGACAGCTGCTGCAGGGCGGCGCGAGCGTGCCCTTTGTGGCGCTGTTCGGCAGCCCCGATCCGACCTGGTACCGCCTCCCGTCGCAGCTCGGGTGGCGCCTGCGCCAGCAGATGGCGCGGGTCGTCGGGCACGTCCGGGCGTTCTGGTCGCTCCCGTCGGGGGAGCTGGGCGGCTACATCGCCGAGCGACGGCGGCAGCGCCGGGAGCGGCGTGATGCCGCGCAGGCGGCCGCGCTCGATCCCGTCCGGGTGCGACGAGCCGGCGTCGAGCGCGCCACGATTGCGGCGATACGTCGCTATCGGCCCGCGCCGTTCGCGGGCCGGCTGAGCCTGTTCCTGCCGAGCCAGCGGTGGCTGCCGTCCGCGACGCCCGCGTGGGCGTCGCTGGCGCGGTGCAGCGACCAGTATGTCGGGCCTCCCGGCTGCGACAACGACACCATGCTGCGCGAGCCCTACGCCGCTCAATTTGCCGCCCTGTTCCAGCGCTGTTACGCCGCGGAGCGGGACGCGTGCGCTGGGCCATCCCCCGGCCCGGTGGTCGGGCCGCTTCTGGCCACCAGCGCGATCCATTAGATTTGCCACCGCCCGTGGTGGCTGTAGCTCAATCGGTTAGAGCGCCGGACTGTGGCTCCGGAGGTTGCGGGTTCGATTCCCGTCAGCCACCCTAACGGCTAGACGCGTAGACGGCCAGAGCTAGGCGTCTCGGCGTCTAGCCCTTAGGTCCGTAGCTCAATTGGTAGAGCACCGGTCTCCAAAGGCGGCGGGTCCATGCGAGCCCGCCTTTTTGCGCTCATGCAGGGCCGTCTAGGACCACCAAATACGTCCAGGTCCATCACGGACCGGCAAACGCTACGGCAAACAGGTTCCGCATCCGTTGGTCAACTGTCAGGTCATGATGCGTGAGCCAGGGCACCTTGATGCGGTGGTTTCATACGCTTCCAGGAGGGAGGAGGGGAGCCGTGAAGTACGTTCTGGCTGTTCGACCCGACGACCTGGCGTGTGGAGGCAACGCGAGTCGAGTTGGGCAACGCGATAAGGTGAACATTGAATTGGCGACGCTACGATGTCGCTCCGCGGTCGGGCAACTCTAATGGCCATTGACTGATCTAAACGACGCCGCCAGAGCCTGTCCCCGTGGGCGTCGATCCGCACCAGCTGCACGATCGCTACACCGCGTCGTACTTCGAGGACAACCGGCACATCGCCCTGATCAATCGCGCTACTGTGCCGCACGCGCCTGACAGCGCGAATGACCAGGGTACGCTGACACCGACCGGGGCGCTGGCGTCGTTCCCGTACACGCCCGACGCCTCGATGGCTGCGTTGCGGCATTACTACCGCGACCTCGGGGCGACACTCTGGGACATTTACGGGTCGCGGGACGCCTACAACCCCGGCGCCGGTTGGGTCTCGCCGATCTACGAGAACTATCGCACCGGGCTGTTGTGGAAGAACTTCATGGCGAACCCCGAGGGAGCCGTCATGCTGCAGAAGCTGGACGCGGCCAGCCGGTAGCGAGCGTCAACCATTCTCACCCTCACTCTGCCTTGACTGCTATAGGGAGCGTGCTGCACGAAAGGGGTGTGCTGCCTGGGGCACACTGCTCGGGCCCTGTCTTGAGGCCGCTCCCCAGCTCATAGGTGTCGTTGGCGCCCCAGCAGTACGCCACGCCGCCCGTGGTCATGCCACAAGTGAAATACGCCCCGGATTTGACGGTCGTGAAGGTGAGGCCGCCGTGGACCGGCACGGGAGACTGCCGTAATGTGGTGGTTCCGTCTCCGAGCTGACCGGTGCCGTTGTAACCCCAGCAGTAGGCGGCGCCCCCGGTGGTGACGCCGCATGTGTGCGTCGCCCCGGCGCTCACCGTGGCGAACGTCAACCCTCCCGCAACCGGCACGGGACGGGTGCGGCTCGTGTCTGTGCCG
>QHTP01000087.1 GCA_003220855.1 Gemmatimonadota bacterium | reverse complement strand
TGCCCTACGTCGAGGGTGAGAGTCTGCGCCAGCGCCTGGAGCGGGACGGCCAGCTGCCGCTCGATGAGGCGCTCGGCATCACCGGCGCGATCGCCTCCGCCCTCGACTTCGCCCACGGGCACGGCGTGATCCATCGGGACATCAAGCCCGAGAACATCATGCTCCACGAAGGCGAGCCCATGGTGGCGGACTTTGGGATCGCGCTCGCGGTGCGTACCGCCGGGCGAGAGCGGCTCACGGAGACCGGACTGTCCCTTGGCACCCCGGCCTACATGAGTCCCGAACAGGCGAGCGCCGAGCCCCGGCTCGATGGCCGAAGCGACCAGTACAGCCTGGCGTGCGTGCTGTACGAGATGCTGGCGGGGGAGCCGCCCTACACGGGTCCGACCGCGCAGGCCATCATCGCCAAACGCTTGACCGAACCCATACCGCACCTCAGCACGGTGCGCCACGTTTCGCCGGCGCTGGAAGCGGCCGTTGCCAAGGCACTCGCGAAAGCGCCGGCCGACCGATTCGCCACGGCAGGGGCCTTCGCCGCAGCGCTCACGGCTGGCTCGACCCGGGCGACACACCCTCGATGGCGGTTCGCGGGCGCTGGCCTGGTTGCGGCGATCATCATCAGCGGCGCCGCAGCGTGGTTCTATTCTTCCAAGAATTCCGGAGTCGCTCAGGACCACCCCAACGTCGTGCCCTTCACGAGCTCACCCGGTGCGAAGTTTGGTCCCGCCTTCTCGCCCGACGGGAACGAGATCGCGTACAGCTGGAAGGGTGAAAACGACGGCAATACCGACCTCTACGTCAAGCTGCTGGGCGCGGGCAGTCCGCTCCGACTTACCAGCAATCCGGCGCAGGAATATTGCCCGGCGTGGTCACGCGACGGTCGGTCCATCGTCTTTCTTCGCAAAGAGCGCCCGGGTGACAGAGGTGCCTATTACCTGATCCCGGCCTTGGGAGGAACCGAGCGCAAGATCGGGGAGGCTCACGGCCAAGACTATGTGTTTGGGCGGTGCATCGACTGGTCGCTCGACGGGAAGTACCTCATCGTGGCGGGGAGAATGGAGCCGGAGGACTCCCGCCCCAGCATCCTGCTCTTGTCGATCGAGGATGGACAAAGGAAAGTATTGGTCCGCCAGCCCGATTTGTACGTCACCAATCCAATGCTCTCCCCGGATGGGGCCACGGTCGCGTATGTCCAAGGAGCGGGTTTTCTGGCCGGTGACATTTACGTCGTGTCCGTCAATGGCGGTCGAACCCGTCGCTTGACGTCCGACGGGCGATCCCTGGGCGGCCTGGCCTGGACGCCCGACGGCAAGGAACTTGTTTTCGCCTCGAATCGTGGCGGGCTGTGGAGGCTGTGGCGCATTGCCGTGTCCGGCGGCACGCCGGAACCCGTGAGCGGTGTGGGTGAGGGCGTGAGCTCGCCGACCATCGCTCCTCGGGGAAACCGACTCGCCTATGTGCAGAGCCGGGTCGATGCAAACATCTGGCGAACGGCGGGACCCCGTTGGCGAGGCCGCCGTCCCGTTCCGACGAAGCTCATTGCTTCGTCACGCATGGACTTTGAGGGCTCCTTTTCTCCCGATGGCAAGCGGATCGCCTTCGCGTCCGACCGCTCTGGCAGTGTCGAGATTTGGACTTGCAATAGCGACGGCGCGAACCAGGCCCAATTGACATCCTTGAAGGCCGCCGATGCCGGCACGCCACGCTGGTCGCCGGATGGCCAGACCATTGCGTTTGATGCCCGCCTCGAAGGCCACGGTGACATCTTCGTCATCAGCGCCGATGGAGGCTCTCCCCGCCGTCTCACCAGCGATCCCGTCGAAAACAATATCCCGGCGTGGTCGCGAGACGGCAAATGGATCTATTTCTCCTCAAATCGGACGGGGAATTGGCAGATTTGGAAGGTACCACCCACGGGCGGCAGTGCGGTGCAAGTGACGAAAAACGGCGGCTTCAGCGCACAGGAATCTCCCGACGCCACGTTCCTCTACGTGTGGGCGATGGGCGGGACGATTTGGAGAATGCGGCCCTCCGGCGAGAACGCCACCCGCGTCCTCCAAGGCGAGCCGGTGTTTGCCTGGTGGAGAATTGCACGGGACGGTATTTACTTCGTTGACGGGTCCACGGCGCCCGCTCGGGTGAGGTTCTTGAATTTCGCGACGGAGCGCGTGAGCACCATCGCGACGCTGGATCTGGGATTCGATGTCCCTGGCCCGTTTGGCTTTGACGTCTCTCCGGACGGGCAGTGGATTCTCTTCAAGCGGGTGGATCAGGTCGAAAGCGATATCATGTTGGTCGAGAATTTCCGTTGAGCGTGTGGACAAGTCGCTGCCGCGCTGATAGCTTCGCCGCTTCCCATTAAAGCCCTATGCCTCCTTTTCTTGCAGAGCTGCTCGGCACCATGCTGTTGATCATCCTGGGCGACGGCGTGGTCGCCAACGTGGTGCTCAACAAGACCAAGGGCCAGAACGCCGGTTGGATCGTCATCACCGCGGGCTGGGGGTTCGGCGTGACGGTCGCGGTGTATGCCGTCGGCAGCTTCAGCGGCGCGCATTTGAACCCCGCGGTGACCATCGGCCTCGCTTCCATCGGCAAGATCGCGTGGGCCTCGGTGCCGGTCTATATCGCGGGCCAAATGGTCGGCGCGTTCCTCGGCGCGACAATCGTGTGGCTCGCCTACCTGCCGCACTGGTCCGTGACCGAAAGCCAGGCAGGGAAGCTGGCCGTGTTTTGCACCGCCCCCGCCATCCGAAACGCGAGCGCGAATCTCCTGACCGAGGTCATCGGCACCGGCGTACTGGTGCTGGGTGTGCTGGCGATTTTGACACCGAAGAACTTGAATCCGGTACACGGCTGGGATGTCGGATTCGGCCCCTTCCTGGTCGGTATCCTCGTGTGGGCCATCGGCCTGTCGCTGGGCGGGCCGACCGGCTACGCGATCAACCCGGCGCGCGACTTGGGTCCCCGACTCGCGCACGCGCTCCTGCCGGTCGCGGGCAAGGGACCCTCCGACTGGGGCTACGCTTGGATACCGGTGGCCGGGCCGATCATCGGCGGCGTCATCGCGGCCTTCCTCTACAAGGCGGTGTGGCCGGCATGAAACACATCTTGGCCTTGGACCAAGGCACGACGAGCTCACGCGCCATCGTATTCGACCACAGCGGCAGCGTCGTGGCGGCGGCGCAGAAGGAGTTTCGCCAGATATTTCCCAAGCCGGGCTGGGTGGAGCATGACGCGAGCGAGATTTGGGCCACGCAGCTGCACACGGCGAAAGCAGCGGTGGCCAAGGCCGGGCTGACCGCGGCCGACATTGCGGCCATCGGGATAACCAATCAGCGGGAAACAACGGTGGCGTGGGACCGCGAGACGGGCGAGCCGGTGCATCACGCCATCGTGTGGCAGGACCGCCGCACGGCCGCCCGGTGCGACCAGTTGACGGCCCGCGGCCTGGCGCCGTCGATCAAACGCAAGACGGGCCTCGTGGTGGACGCCTATTTCTCCGGCACGAAGCTCGAGTGGATGCTGCGCAACGTCCCGGCCGCGCGCGCCAAGGCGAAGGCCGGCAAACTGGCGTTCGGTACCGTGGACTCGTGGCTCGTCTGGAATCTCACGGGCGGCCGGGTGCATGTGACCGATCCGAGCAACGCGTCGCGCACCATGCTGTTCAATCTGCGGACCGGCGATTGGGACGAGGGGCTGCTCAAGCTGTTCGGCGTCCCACGCTCGGTGTTACCGACCGTGGGCTCCTCGAGCGAAGTGTACGGCGAGACGACCCTGTTCGGCGGTCGGGTCCCGATCGCCGGCATTGCGGGCGACCAGCAGGCGGCACTGTTCGGCCAGGCATGCACCCAGCCCGGCATGGTGAAGAACACCTACGGCACCGGCTGCTTCATGCTCATGAACACGGGCACCAAGCCGATTGCGTCCAAGAACAATCTCCTGACGACGGTGGCGTGGCGCATCGGGAGCCGGACCGAGTACGCGCTGGAAGGCAGCATTTTCATCGCGGGGGCGGTGGTGCAGTGGCTGCGCGACGGACTGGGCATCATCAAATCGTCGTCCGAGGTCGAAGCCCTGGCCTCGCAGGTGACGGATCCGCAGGGGGTGTATCTCGTCCCCGCGTTCGCCGGCCTCGGCGCGCCGCACTGGGATCAGTACGCGCGCGGCCTGCTGGCGGGCGTCACCCGCGGCACCACGGCCGCGCATATCGCGCGCGCGGCGTTGGAGGGAATCGCGTTTCAGGTGGCGGACGTGCTGCGCGCCATGGAGGCCGATGCGCATATCAAGCTGAAGGAGCTGCGCGTGGATGGCGGCGCGTCCGCGAATAACCTGCTGATGCAGTTTCAGTCGAGCCTGCTGGGCGTTCCGGTGGTGCGGCCCAAAGTCACCGAAACGACGGCCCTCGGCGCAGCGTATCTCGCGGGATTGGCGGTCGGCTACTGGAAGGACCAGAAACAGATCGCGGCGCAGTGGCAGGTGGACCGCCGCTTCGCGCCTGTGATGAAACCCGCCCAACGCAAGCAGCTCGAGGCCGGGTGGCGCAAGGCGCTCGACCGCGCGCGGCGCTGGGAAGAAAGGGGCTGAGGCGCTCTCCATGGAAGTCGTCATTACGCGGAGCTACGAACAGATGAGCAAAGCGGCGGCGCAGCTCGTCGTCGACGTGCTCAACACCAAGCCCAACGCCGTGCTCGGCATGGCGACGGGGTCCACGCCCCTGGGCCTCTATCAGGAGCTGGTGCGGCTGCACCAGGCGGGGGAGGTCGACTTCTCGCGCGTGACGACGTTCAACCTCGACGAATACGTTGGCCTGCCCGCGAATCACCCGCAGAGCTACCACTACTTCATGGACGAGCACTTCTTCCGGCACGTGAACATTCCGCGGCACAACATCAACATCCCCTCGGGCACGACCAGCAACTACCCCGCCTTCTGCCAATGGTACGAGGGGCGCATCGCGGAATGCGGCGGGATCGACCTCCAGATCCTGGGCATCGGCTCGGACGGACACATCGCGTTCAACGAGCCGGGGAGCTCGCTGAGCTCGCGGACCCGGCTCAAGACGCTGTCCAAGCAGACCATCGACGACAACGCCCGGTTCTTCGACGCCCGCGAGGACGTGCCGGTCTATGCGATCACGATGGGCGTCGGGACCATTCTCGATGCGCGACGGCTGGTCCTGGTGGCGAGCGGGAAGAGTAAGGCCAAGGCGATCGCCCAAGCTGTCGAGGGACCGGTCACCAGCATGGTGACGGCCAGCGCGCTCCAGCTGCACCGTGATGCGACCGTCATCGTCGACGGGGAGGCGGCCGCGGGCCTGACCATGCGCGACTACTACGAGTTCATCTACGCGGCCAAGCCTGCGGCGCCGAGGGCTTAGCAGCTATGAGGATCGACATGCGGACCATTTCAGTCCTTTTCACCCTGGTTCTGCTCGCTCGGCACGCCGCAGGCCAGATGAACGGCAAGCGCGCCATCGTCTATACCACGGCCGACAGCACCAGCTTCCGGCTGACACCCACCGACACCCTGGTGTTCAAGCCTTCGGAGCCCACCTCGGAAGGGAAGGTGTACGTCTTCGTCGATCCGCGGAAAACGTTCCAGCCGTTTCTGGGAATCGGCGGCGCCCTGACCGATGCCGCGGCGGAGACCTTTGCCAAACTCCCCGCGGCGCGTCAGGAAGAGGTGTTGGCGGCGTATTACAGCACCGACCGCGGGATCGGATACACGCTGGGCCGAACCAACATCAACAGCTGTGACTTCTCGAGCGAGAGCTATACGTACGTGACGGAGGGTGATAAGGACCTCGGCTCCTTCTCCGTCGCGCACGACCTGCGATTCAAGATCCCGCTCATCAAG
>QHTP01000353.1 GCA_003220855.1 Gemmatimonadota bacterium | reverse complement strand
CCAGGGCGGCAGTTCTCATCGGCAGCGCGAACATGCGGGTGGGATAGATCGATGGGCGCGCCGCGAGGTCACCGGCAAGACCGAAACTGAACGCCGCGAGTAGATAGAAATACGTCGCCGTCAGGGGCGTGACGACCACGGCTGCCCTGCCATCGGGCGGATCCAGCCTGACGGGCTCCATCTGCCCGAGGAACAGGAGCTTGATGGCCGCCAGGGCAAGCAGGTAGCCGGCCATGGCGATCAGGGCCCAGAGATGCCGCCGGCGAAACTCCCAGCCCATTGCAAGAGCAGGGGAATGCATGGCTTACGCGTCCGCGCCTGACGCTGGCGTGCCGACGTGGGTGACGAAAATCTCATCGAGCGAGGGAACGCGCCCGGCGATGCGGTGGGACTCTCTGATGTCGTCCAGCGGTGCGCTCAATACGATCGCGCCCTGATGTATCATCGTGACGTGATCGGCGACCTGCTCCACTTCCTGCAACAAGTGCGACGAAAAGAGCACCGTGCGGCCTTCGTCGGCGATGGTGCGAATGACGGCGCCGAGGATGTCGCGGCGAACGATCGGATCGAGGCCGGACGACGGCTCATCCAGCACGAGCAGCTCCGGCCGATGGGCCAGCGCGATGAGCAGTCCCATCCGCGCCTTCTGCCCCCTGGAGAGATCCTTGATCTTCGCCGCAGGATCGAGCGCGAACGCCCGCCGCAGTTCCTCCGCGTAGGCGTCATCCCACTTCGGATAGAAGGCACTCGTGTAACGAATCAGCTCGTCGACTCGCATCCAGCCGGGGAGGTCGTTTTCCTCGGACAGATAGCCAGTCCGCGACAGGACGGCGACCGGGTCGGCGACGGGATCGACGCCGAAGACGCGCACCGAGCCGCTTTCCGCCCGTAGCAGACCCAGAATGTGCCGGATGAGCGTCGTCTTCCCCGCTCCGTTTGCGCCGACGAGGCCGTAGACCGCCCCGCGCGGGAGGGACACGCTCACCGAGTCCAGGGCCGTCGTGGCACCGAAGCGGCGCGTCAGCTCCGACACGTGAACGACCGATTCACTCACCCTCAAACCACCCATCCGTAAGGTCGCCTGATTGTGATAACGTCAGAAGACAGAACGAACGAACGAACGTTGCCGCATTGAGGCGGTCCGCCATCGGACTGCTCGGCGCCTTTGGCCAGAAGCCCGACCAGATATCGTAGGTGCGACGGCCAAGTAGCAGATCGAAGCTCTCGCCGTACGCGGCAAGAACTGCATCCGGCCAGCGGGAGTCCGATAGGGCGCTGTCCAGTCGCTGTAGGGGAAATCGCCTTCAAACACTCCGCTTCCCTTAGAGCGATCACCGCCCGTCAGCTTCAAGCGCTTGTTAGGCGGCCGGCTGCGCATGAGCGCGGTTAGGTCGAAGCGTCCGGAAGCGGCCCAATGCCGAGCTGGTGAGCCACGGTGTGGACGTATTGATGATGTGCGGTATTACGTGTGCTGGCAATTTGCTCGGCGAGGAGCTGGCGCGCGCGCGGTGCTCGCCCGCGCTTTGCCTCTATAATCGCGATCACAATTCTCGCATCGGAAGCCCGATTCCAGCCGGCGATGATGCCATCTCTGGTGGCAAAGGTCTCAAGCCAAGCAAGCCCTTGAGCCCCGAGCAGAGTCAGCGCAGCCGAGGCGGAGTCGGGCCAAGAGTCATTCAGTGGCCACCAGAGATCGGTGGCGGGCTCGACGAACTGACCGAGTCGACCACGGACCTGGCAGTCGTATTCCCGAATCGTCTTGGTACGGGGAGGTGCGAGGTGGTGTTCTGCAACTTCAGGGATCCAAACCCCCAAGTTTACCGTGAACTTGTCGTGCGAGCCCTGGGCCTGAGAACTCGGCAGGGATGGGGGCACGGGGTCAGGACGCCAGATTTGCAGGTTGATGACCTGAACCAGTCCTTCAGACGAGGGCCGGTTATAGGTCCGGCCGGCCTTGCTGAACCCGAGAGGCCGCAGGACGCCGGTGAACTGCGTCTGGACAAGGTCAAGGGTGTGAGCGAAACGTGACCGTGGCACGTGGTTGTCCGGCCGCCTTACGGATAGCGCTTAAGCTGCGGGCGACTCGCTCGCAGGCGCAAGGGTGTGGGACGAGAGTCCCTGCCCCGCCACGGGCACAACGCTCCGCTTCCTTTAAAGCGATCACCGCCCGCCAGCTTCAAGCGCTTGTTAGGCGGCGACCACGCTCCGAGCGCCACGGGGGTCAAGGCTCTCGCAACGCGATGATGTCCCGTCGCTCGGTGATGAAACGGAATGCGTGAGAGGCCAGGAGCTCAATGCATTGGTTAGACTCATCATCAGTCATGTGCGCGTGCTCGAAACGGATGATCAGCGGCTTGACGGCATTGAAGTCAATGGTTCGGATTATCTGGTAATCGTATCCTTCCGCGTCGATTTGAAGCAGATCACATCTGTCGAGGCCGTGCTCCTGCAACAAGCTCGCAATCGTTATGCAACGGACTTTCAGCCCCAGGATCTGGTCGGCCGGTACTCCATGCTTAACTAGGTGCGACCTCGAGAAGGACGCCTGCTGAATGGGTCCACCTGTGGTTGTGTAGAAGTCTCGCATTCCATTCGCGTCGGCAACGGCTGCGTTAACGAGGGACACTTGCGGATGATCCGCATACGTCGCCCTGAGTCTGTCAAGGACTCCTACCTGTGGCTCGACGATCAAGCCCCGCAGCCCAAAGGCTCGTACCAAGGGGTGGATAGGATCGTTGGCGAGGCCGTCGAAGGCCCCCACCTGGAGGAACGTGAAATCCGGGCGCGCTCGGAGGTGGTACGTTACTACCAGCTTCAGGAGGTGGTCAAAGTTCCAATCCGGGTGCCGGAACAACGTAGGAGGTCGATAGGACCGCTCGATCCCTAGTCTTCGCAAGAAGACATCGCGCGCGATTCTCCTGCTGACTCTAGTGCTGTGCATTGTGCTGGGGTCCTGTCGGAGGAGTGCGCGAGTCGCTGCCTAACGGATCGCGCTTAAGCTGCGGGCGACCTGCCCGCCGGCGCAAGAGAAGTAGACGACAGTCCGTGCCCGCCAGGGCACAACCACTCCGATTCCTTTGAGAACGATAGGCCCGCCAGCTTCAA
>QHTP01000086.1 GCA_003220855.1 Gemmatimonadota bacterium | reverse complement strand
GATACTCGCGGGCGGAGAGGGCCGTGTGTGCCTGGCCCGGCGGGCCGCCCGCGAGCGCGTCCGCGAGGCGCTCGGCCAGGGTAGGACTCACGTAGCGCCCCCCCGCATGGACCTTGGCCACTGCCGCCATGAGGTCGGTGGGCGCTTCCGTCTTGGTCACGTACCCCGCGGCTCCGGCGCGCAGCGCCTGAATGGCCAGCTCCCCCTCGGGGTGCATGCTGACGACAAGGACGCGCACTTGCGGGAGGCGCTGCTTGAGCTGCCCGAGCAGGGTGAGGAACCCGGGCCCGGGCATGCCGATGTCCAGGATCAGCACGTCCGTACCGGTCCCCTCGAGCTGCCGCAGCAGCGCGTGGCCGTCAGCCGTCTCGCCCACGACGCGCAGCGTATGATCGTCCGTCGCGAGCTGGCGGGAGCCGCCGCGGATCAGGTGGTGATCGTCGGCGATGAAGATCCGGATCATGCGCCGCTCGGCATGGTGAGGGTGAGGGTGGTGCCGGCGCCGGGCAATCCGGTGATGGTGACGTTGCCCTGGAAGTTGCTGGCGCGCTCTCGCATCCCGAGCAGGCCGAGCGAGCGGGCATCGTGCAGGGCTCCCTCCCGGATGCCGCGGCCGTTGTCCTGCACGGTGAGCTCGAGCGCGCGCGGCGCAACCGCGAGTCGCACGAGCACCTGGGTGGCGGCGGCGTGTCGCGCAACGTTGGTGAGCGCTTCCTGGAAGATGCGGAACACCGCGGTGGCCCGGCTTGGCTCCAGCGCGGGTTGTCCCTCGGGAAGGTTCACCTGGCATTCGATGCCGGTGCGCGTGGCGAACTCGCGCGCCTCCCATTCGATCGCGGCGCGAAGGCCGAGTTCGTCCAGCACGCTGGGACGGAGCTCGGCGGCCACCCGCTGGATACCCTGGGCGGTGCTGTCGATGATCGTCCCGATGTCGTCGAGCTTGCGCCCGAGCTCCGGCGAGGATGCCGGAACCCGCTTCTTGAGCCAGAGCACGTCGATCTTCAGGGCCGTGAGCGCCTGGCCCAGCTGGTCGTGGATCTCGCGGGCGATACGGGCGCGCTCCGCTTCGCGGGCCGCCTCGAGCCGGGCGGCCAGGCCGCGCAACTGCGCCCGGTGACGGTCCAGCTCCGCGTCCGCCTCCTTCCGCTCCGTGACGTCCTCGACCATGCCGACGAACAACTGCGGTGTGCCGTCCAGCCCGGGGAGGGCCGACGCGGTGACGTGGGCCCAGATCACGCGGCCGTCCTTGCGGCAGTAGCGCTTTTCGAACGTGAACGACGATCGGGCACCGCGCGCGAGCTCCGCCATCAGCTCCCGATTCCGAGGAAGGTCCTCCGCGTATGTGATATCGACGTACGACAGGGCCTCGAGCTCCGCGGCGTCGTACCCGATCATCTCCTGGAACGCCCGGTTGCTGCGGACGAATCGGGCGCTGCGATCGGCCACGGCGATGCCGACGGCCGACTGGTCGAACATCGCCCCGACCAGCGCTTCGCGCTCGCGCAGCGCTCCGGCGGCCCGCTCGCGCTCGATCACGCGGCCGAGCTGGGTCCCTATCTGGGACAGCACGCCCAACAGCGCTTGGTCGGGCACCATAGCGTCGGGTGAAAAGAACTCGAGTACGGCGACCACGTTGGGGCCGGCCAGCAGGCCGACGCCGCGTCGCAGCGTGGTTGCTTCGGTCACACGCCGGAACGGCTCCCGGAGCGACGCTTGGTCGTCGCGCCAGATAGCGGCGGGACGGAGCAGGTCGGGCTCGTCGGGGGGCACGGTGTAGACGTACCCGACCGGCCATCCCGTCAGTCGGCAGACCGCGTCGATGCTCGTCTGGAGCGCGTGGTCGGCAGCTTGCGCCTCGTTCGCAGCGACGGCCACCACCTGGAGAGCCTGGACGAAGGCCACCTCTTGCCGCAACGCCGCCTCCGCCGCGCCGCGCTCGGCCGCGGCGGCCGCCAGCACGAGACCCATCACCGACGTCAGCGCGAGGAACGTCTGCAACAGGGCGAGGTTCTCGGTCGGGGTCGAGGCGACGAACGGCCCGAGTCCGCGCAAGGTGTACCAGATCGTCAGCGTCGCGACCACCGCCGTCGCCGTCGCGGCCCCGCGGGGCCCGAGCCGCAAAGCGGCCCAGACCACCACGGGGAAGACGGCGTATACGTAGGCAAGGGGATTGCGGAGCAGCAGCGCGGTGAGCAGCAGCAGCGCCGCGAGCAAGGCGGCAGCCTCCAGGCGGCGCGCCGCAGGACCGGCCGCGCGGGCCCAGGTGAGCAGCAGCGGGGCCACGAGCAGGTCTCCCAGTGCGTCGCCGGACCACCACACGAACCACAGGCGTCGCAGCGCGTCGGGCCCAACGGCGCCGCTCGCCCGCAGGCTGGCGACCCCGATCGTGGCGCTCACGGTCGTGCTCGCGAGTGCCGCGACCACGACGAGTGCAATGATGTCGCGCACTCGTTCGAGCGAAGGTCGGAAGGCGACCACGCGGAGCAGCAGCCAGGCGGCGGCGACGGCTTCGAGCGTGTTTCCCGCCGCGATTCCGGCCGCGCCGGCCGCGGACACACCCGCGGTCCAGTTGAGGAGGAACGCCGCCAGTGCGATCCCCGGCCAGAGGCGCAGGCCCGAGAGCAGCAGGGCGGCGAGCGCGACGCCCGATGGGGGCCAGGCCGAGGAGACGACCGGCTGCGCGACCGCCGCGAGTAGGCCCACGCGCGCGGCGGCGAAATAGGCCACCGCGACGGCGGCGATCTGGAGGGCGTAGCGCAAACGGTGGGTCATCTGCTCCCGTGCACTTTGCGCAGTCGCGCCTATCATGCCGGTCGGGACCTCAGCCGTCCAGTGTCGCCGCGCTTCGCGCCGGCTCCGGTTGCCAGGGTGGCTCCGCCACCAGCATGCCGAGCAGGATCAGCGCACCGCCTACCCACTGCACCAGTAAGAGCCGCTCCCCGAGCACCAGCCAGGAGGTGAGCGCGGCGAACAGCGGCTCGAAGCAGAAGATCAATGCCGCCCGCGCCGACGACATGTGTCGCTGTGCGGACATTTGGAGCAGGAAGCAAATCGTGCTTGCGAACAGTACCGTGTACCCGAGTGCGCCGAGAAAGCGGGGCGTCCAACGGATGTGCGGGTGCTCGAGCAGGCCGGCGGCGAGCGCCCCGAGCACGGCCGTCACGGCGATCTGCCAGAACACGAGGCGGCGCGCATCGTAGCGGGGGGACAGGACCGTGACGGCCACGATCTGGCCCCCGAAGCACGCCGCGCAAATCAGCGTGAGCAGGTCGCCGCGGTTCAGGCCGCCGGCGTCCGGCGCCGTGAGCAGGTAGATGCCGAACATCGCGAGCGCCAGCGCCGCCGCCGCGAGCCAGCTGGGGCGCTGGCCCAGGAGCGCCAGGGCGATCACCGGTGCCAGGATCGACGACACGGCGACGATGAACGCGGAACGCGACGGCGTCGTGATCACGAGGCCTGCGGTCTGGGAAATGAAGCCCACGGCCACGAGCGTGCCCAACAGCAGGCCGCCCACGAGCTCCCCGCGGCCGGGGCCGGGGCGGAAGTGCGTGCCCGGCGCGAGCGCGAGTGCCGCGATCCCGAAGCGCACGGCGATGAAGGCGAACGGCGTGGCGTCGGCGAGCGCGCTCTTCACGGCCACGAAGCTCGTCCCCCACAGGAACGTGGCCGTGAGCAGCGCGAGGTCCGCCTGGCGTCGCGTCATGCCAGATCCCGCAAATACCGACCCGTCGGCGACTCGGCGACTCGCGCGATCTCCTCGGGCGGCCCCTGCGCCACCACCCGGCCGCCGGCGTCGCCCGCGCCCGGGCCCATCTCGATCACCCAATCGGCCCGCTTCACGACGTCGAGGTGGTGCTCGATGACGAGCACCGTATGACCGGCGTCCACCAGGCGATCGAGCACACGGCACAGGGTCCGCACGTCGTCGAGGTGCAGGCCGGTGGTGGGCTCGTCCAGGATGTAGAGCTTGCGCCCGCGCCGTGCCTTGCCGCTCGCCAGCGCCAGCTCGCGCGCGATCTTGAGTCGCTGCGCTTCGCCTCCCGAGAGCGTGGTGGCCGGCTGGCCGAGCCGCAGGTAGCCCAGTCCCACCTGCTGCAGGTGCCACAGCGCGCGCGCCAGGCGGGGCTGGCGGTGCAGCCGGGCGAGCGCCTGGTCCACGGTCCATTCCAGCACCTGGTGAATCGAGCTGCCGCCCAGCTTCACCTCGAGGACTTCCTTCTTGAAGCGTTTCCCCCCGCACACCTCGCACGGCACGAACACGTTCGCGAGGAACACCATCTCGATCAGCACGTGGCCCGCTCCCTCGCACGCCTCGCAGCGCCCGCCCGCCACGTTGAACGAGAACGTGCTCGCGGTGAAGCCGCGGGCGCGTGCCAGCGGCTCGGCGGCGAACAGGGCCCGCAGCTCGTCGAACGCCTTGATGTAGGTGATCGGGTTGGACCGGGGCGTGCGACCGATCGGGGCCTGGTCCACGAGCACGACGTCGCTGATCGCTTCCCAGCCCTCCAGCGCGCGCACCGCGCCGACCGGCTCGCCCAGGTGCTGCTTGGCGCCATGTCCGCCCGTCAGCCGGGCCGCAAGCTGGCGGAACAGCACGTCGTGGACGAGCGTCGACTTGCCCGATCCGGACACGCCCGTCACCGCCGTGAGTGTTCCCAGCGGAATTTGGGCATCCACGTCCCGGAGATTGTGCTGGCGCGCACCCTTCACGCCCAGCCAGCGTCCTCCCCTGGCGGCGCGACGCGCCGAGGGTACCCCGATGCGTTTCTCGCCCGAGAGGTATTGACCGGTGAGCGTGCCCGCGTCGCGCACACCCGCGGCGGGCCCCTGGTAGACGAGTCCGCCGCCCGCGTCACCGCTCCCGGGCCCGAGCTCCACCATCCAGTCGGCGGCGCGCATCGCCGCCGGGTCGTGCTCCACCACCACGACCGTGTTGCCCGCGTCCGCGAGCCGGCGCAGCAGGCCGAGCAGCCGGCCCGTGTCCGCCGGGTGGAGTCCGATCGTCGGCTCGTCGAGCACGTACAGGGTATCGACCAGGTGCGCCCCGAGCGCGTTGGAGAGCGCGATGCGCTGCGCCTCGCCGCCCGAGAGCGTGCGGGTGAGCCGGTCGAGCGTGAGATATCCCAGACCCACGTCGTTCACGAACGAGACGCGCGCGCCGAGCTCGGCCAGGATGTGTACGGCCACGGCGTGCTGGAAATCGGTGAGCGTGAGGCCGGCGATCCAGTCGCGCAACGCCCCGGCCGTGAGCGCGGACACCTCCGCGACGTTCTTGCCGCCCACGCGCACCGCCAGCGCTTCCGGCTTGAGCCGCGCCCCGCCGCAGGCGGGGCAGGTCTTGGCGAGCTGGTACTGCCGCAGGAACACCCGGATGTACTGCTTGTAGCGCTTCGCCTCGAGCCGCTCGAGGAACGGAAACATGCCGAGGAACCGCCCCCTCGCGCCGTTGAGCAGGAAGTGCCGGGCGTCGCCGCTCAGATCGCGCCACGCGGCGTCGAGCGGGATGCCCTTCGCCCGCGCGGCCTCGCGCAAGATCCGGCGGCGGCCCTCGTAGCGGGGCTTGGTCCAGGGGTCGAGCGCGCCGCGCGCGAGGCTCTGGCCGGCGTCGGGGACGATGAGCGACTCGTCGTACTCGAGCACCGCGCCGAAGCCGTTACAGCCGGGGCACGCCCCGCGCGGATTGTTGAAGGAGAACAGGATCGGGGTGAGTGCCGGGGCCGCCGCGCCGCAGCGGGAGCAGGTCGGGTGCGCGGAGAAGCGCCGGCGGTCGCCGTTCTCGAGCGCCACCGCGACGCCTTCGCCCTCGTTGAAGGCCGTCGCGATCGCGTCGGTCAGACGGCCCCGGTTCGGCTCGGACGCGGCCAGGCGGTCGACCACGACCAGCACCTCGGCGGCCTGCCGCACCGCCTGCTCGGCATCGGGCTGATCGAGGCGGACCACGGCGCCGTCCAGCTGGGCGCGCACGAATCCGGCGGCCCGCAGCTGCGCGGCGACCTCGACGTCGGGCCGGTGGGCCGATGGCGGCAGCGGGAACGCGATGATCAGGTCGGCGCGGCCGTTGTCCTTCTGTTCCGCGCTCCGCGTTCCGCGTTCCCCGTTCAATGCGTCCACGACCTCCTGCACCGTGTCGACCTTCACTTCCTGGCCGCACTTCACGCAGTACGGCGTTCCGATCCGCGCCCACAACAGCCGCAGGAAATCATAAATCTCCGTGGCCGTCCCCACCGTCGACCGGCTGCTGGTCGTGGGGTTCTTCTGTTCGATGGCGACCGCCGGTGAGATCCCCTCGATCGTGTCCACCAGCGGCTTGGGCATCCGCTCCAGGAACTGCTTGGCGTAGGTCGAGAGGGATTCGATGTAGCGCCGCTGCCCTTCGGCATACAGCGTGTCGAACGCGAGCGTGCTCTTGCCCGACCCCGAGGGGCCGGTGACCACCGTGAGCGCGCGCCGCGGCAGCTCCACGGTGATCCCCTTGAGATTGTGCTGCCGCGCGTTGCGGATGATCACGCGGTCGGGGGACGATGGCATAACCCTGTAAAGTAACAGGGGCTAGGGACTAGGGGCCGGGGGCTAGGGGGAAACCCTGGTCCCTAGCCCCCAGTCCCGAGCCCCCGTACTTTCGCCCCCACATGCCCCTCGCCCTCACCCCGCGGCTCTTGCGGCGCGGCCTCGAGCTGTTCGCCGTCATCTCCTTCCTCGGTGTCGTCGTCGTCCTCGTCTTCTTCGGCCAAGATCTCGAAGGGTTTGTCGCCGCGCTGACGCACCTGCGCGGCGGCTGGATGGTGGTGGGCCTCGCACTTGCCTCGATGGACTGGTTGGGCGGCGGCACGCGGCTCTGGGTCGTGGCGCGGCACGTGCACCCCGGCGTGCGCTGGCGCGACATGGTGATCGCCGGCGGCATGAGCGCCTGGGCGGCGTACCTCACCCCGTTTCAAACCGGGGCCGGCCCCACCATGATGTGGGCGATGCGTCGCGCGGGCGTCCGTCTGCCCGAGGCCATGACCTCCACGTTCATGACCTTCGTGGCGACGGTCGCGTTCTTTGCGCTCGCGGGACCGCTCGCGATCTACATGGGCGCCGGCCGGTCGTTGGCGGAGCACAACGTGATCCTAGGCATCACGTACTATGACCTGTTTCGCACCAGCCTCACCATCTTCGGCATCCTCGGCGTGCTCATGCTGGTCGCCATGATCTTCCCCGTGTGGCTGCGCGACGCGGTCCATTGGCTGGCGACCCGGGCCGAGCACCGGAGCGGCCGGGTGGCGGCACGGATCGAGCAGCTGCGCGAAGGCATCGACCGGGCACACGAGTGCCTGGTGGCGTTCGGCACGCCGCGTGGGTGGCTCGCGCTGCTCTGGGCCATCCTCCTGTCCGGGCCATCGCACGCCAACAAGCTGCTCGCCGGCTATGTCGCCCTGCGCACCCTCGGCTTGCACACCAACTTCGTCGACATCCTGCTGCTCCAGACGTTCATCACGTTTCTCCTCTATTTCGCGCCCACGCCCGGATCGTCGGGGCTCGCGGAGCTGCTGTCGGCCGCGGTGATGCAGATCTACGTGCAGCCTTCGGAGCTGCCGACCTACACCCTCGTCTGGCGCTTCATCAACAGCTATGCGACCGTGATCGTCGGGTCGCTGCTGTTTTGGCACTGGATCAAGCGCGGCCTCGTCGGGCGTGAGGAGGCGGTGATCGCGGAGGGGCCCGAGCCATGAGTCTCGTGGGCGTAACCTGTGTTTCCTTGCGCGGTTACGCGACCGGGCGTAACTTCCGGCGCTGCCTGTTTCGCGCTCTGAGGACGCTTCCAGATGTCGCAGCTTGAACTCGGTGGTAACACGTTCACCATCCCGGTGGGTGAGATAGTGCTCGGCAGCGATGCGGGCTGCGCCATCTCCCTCTCGGGGCCCGGTGTCTTGCCCCGGCATGCCGTGCTCCAGGGCCAGGCCGATGGCCAGGTGGTCATCCGCGTAGACGAGCGCCGCTCCGGGAGCACGCAGTACGTGCCGGCCTTGAGCATGCCCCAAGGGGCGGGAGGGCCGGGAGGAGGGGGAGGGGGGGGTGGACAGCAGCTGCGACCCGGCGCCAAGCCCGCGGCGATCGGGACGTCCGGGGGCCGCGTGGTGAGCCTCACGGACGGGCGCGAGTACGTGATCACCGGCACATCCCTGGTGTTCGGCCGCGAAGCCGGGTGCGACGTCGTGGTTGCCGGAAAGGACGTGTCCCGCCGCCATGCGGAGATCGTCCACACGCCCCGTGGCTATCTCGTGGTCGACTCGAGCACCAACGGCACGTTCGTCAACGAAGAACAGGTGCAGGGCCAGCGCATCCTGGCCCGGACCGACGTGATCCGCATCGGGGAAGAGCAGTTCCGGTTCTATGCTGAGGCGGCTCCGCTCACGTCCAGTTCGCCACCGCCGACGGGGTCGGCGGTCAGCCCGGAGCAGCTGAAGCACACAGTGCACGGGATCGAGGCCGTGGCGCCGGCCCGGGCCTCGGGCGCGGTGTTCGCGAGCTTCCTGGTCCGCAGCGGCGGGTTGATGGGCAGGCGCCTGCCGGTGAAGACGCCGGTGGTGAACCTGGGACGTGCCGACTACAACGACATCGTGCTTCCGGACCCGTCGATTTCCACCAGCCACGCCAAGCTGCAGCGCCGCGAAGGCGTGTGGCTGCTCGTGGACTTGGACTCGACCAATGGAACGTTCGTGGAGGGGGAGCGCGTGAGGGGCGAGGCGCCGCTGGGGCCCGGCGCCATGGTGCGGCTGGGCGACGTGCAGCTCCAGTTCGAGCCGGCGGATGAGAACCAGGGCTTCTTGAAGGGGGGCGGCACTCAGATGCTGCGGACGCCCCACTCGTCGGCCCCCCCCGCTGGCACGGCTTCGGCTCCTCCCCCCGCTCCTCCGGCTCCCCCCGCCTCCCCCGCCCGCTCAGCGCCGGCTCCTCCGCCCGCTCCG
>QHTP01000357.1 GCA_003220855.1 Gemmatimonadota bacterium | reverse complement strand
AGGAACATCGAGGTCACCACCGTCCACCAGTGCGGCTGCGCCGTGACCAGGCAGCGCATGCCCGGCCCGACGGGCACCGCCGTTCCCGGCGGCACCGTGCGCAGCACCTCCCCGGGGATCAAGCCCAGCTCGCACACCGAGCGGACCAGCACCGCGCCGTCGACGCCGGCCCCTTGAACCAACAGCCAAACCAGCGCGTTAACGACGATGATGCCGACGGTGATGACAGGTGTCAGATCGGTGGGATTCTCGTCTTTGTACGGGATCACAGAGCGGAAAGATAGGCGCTTTCCCCCGCCCTGTCATTCTGGCATCTTTCTTGGGCACGGGCTTTGCCTCTGCGACGAGCGGCTACGTCGGCGCATCGACCTTAGGATGAAGGAGCACTTTTCATGGCTGAGAAAATCATCGGGATCGACCTCGGCACCACCAACTCGGTGGTGGCGGTGATGGAGGGGGGGGATCCCGTCGTCATTCCCAACGCGGAAGGCGGTCGCGTCACACCGTCCGTGGTCGCGTTCACGAAGGACGGGGAGCGGCTCGTCGGCCAGGTGGCGAAGCGGCAGGCGGTCACCAACCCGCAGAACACGATCTTCTCGATCAAGCGCTTCATGGGGCGGCGGATGGGCGAGGTGGTGGAGGAGACGAAGCGCGTCCCATACAAGGTCGTCGAGGGGCCCAACGGCCTCGCCTCGGTCGAGATCCAGGGCAAGCGCTACACGCCCCCCGAGATCTCGGCGATGATCCTCCAGAAGATGAAGCAGACCGCCGAGGACTACCTCGGCCATAAGGTCGAGAAGGCCGTGATCACCGTCCCGGCCTACTTCAACGACTCGCAGCGCCAAGCCACGAAGGATGCGGGCAAGATCGCCGGGCTCGACGTCGTGCGGATCATCAACGAGCCGACGGCGTCGGCGCTCGCCTACGGGCTCGACAAGAAGAAGGAAGAGAAGATCGCCGTCTACGACCTGGGCGGCGGCACCTACGACATTTCGGTCCTGGAGTTGGCCGAGGGCGTGTTCGAGGTGAAGTCCACCAATGGCGACACGCACCTGGGCGGCGACGACTTCGACGCGCGCATCATGGAGTGGCTGGTCGGGGAGTTCAAGCGCGACCAGGGAATCGATCTCTCCAAGGATCCGATGGCGCTGCAGCGGCTCAAGGAGGCCGCCGAGAAGGCGAAGATGGAGCTGTCGACCGTGATGCAGACGGAGATCAACCTGCCGTTCATCACGGCGGACCAGTCCGGGCCGAAGCACCTGAACCTCACCCTCACCCGGGCGAAGCTCGAGCAACTGGTCGACGACTTGGTGAAGCGGACCACTCCGCCGATGGAGCAGGCGCTGAAGGACGCGGGGCTCAAGCCGACGGAGATCGACGAGGTGATCCTGGTGGGCGGCCAGACCCGCATGCCCAAGGTGCAGGAGATCGTCAAGAGCTTCTTCGGCAAGGAGCCCCACAAGGGCGTGAACCCGGACGAGGTCGTGGCGATCGGCGCCGCGATCCAGGGCGGGGTGCTCGCGGGCGAGGTGAAGGACGTGCTGCTGCTCGACGTGACGCCGCTGTCGCTCGGCATCGAGACGCTGGGCGGCGTCACCACGGTGCTCATCCCCCGGAACACCACGATCCCGACCAAGAAGTCGGAGGTCTTTTCGACCGCCGAGGACACCCAGACCACGGTCGAGATCCACGTGCTGCAGGGCGAGCGCCAGATGGCGAGCGACAACCGCACGATCGGCAAGTTCCAAC
>QHTP01000085.1 GCA_003220855.1 Gemmatimonadota bacterium | reverse complement strand
GGCCAGCGAGAACGCGCGGCTCAAGGCCGAGGTGCACGCCCAGTACGAGATGGTGGGCTCGAGCCGCGCCGTGAAAGGCGTGATCGAGCGCATCGAGAAGGTGGCGCCGACCGCGGCGCGCGTCCTCATCACCGGCGAAAACGGCACCGGCAAGGAGCTGGTCGCCCGCGCCATCCACACGCTCTCCCCCCGCGCGGCGCAGCCGTTCGTGGAGGTGAACTGCGCGGCGACCCCGACGGAGCTGATCGAGAGCGAGCTGTTCGGGCACATGAAGGGCAGCTTCACCGGCGCCTTCGCCGACCGCGCGGGGAAGTTCGAGCTCGCCGACAGGGGCACGCTGTTCCTCGACGAGGTCGGCGACATGAGCCTCTCGGCGCAGGCCAAGGTGCTGCGGGCGCTCGAGGAGGGCGTCATCTCCCGCGTCGGGTCGGGCAAGACGTTGGCGGTGGACGTCCGGGTCGTCGCCGCCACCAACAAAGATCTGCGCGCCGAAATCGCGGCGGGACGGTTTCGCGAGGACCTGCTCTATCGGCTCAACGTCGTGCCGATCGAGGTGCCGCCGCTGCGCGCGCGGCGCGCCGACATCCCCCAGCTCGTCGAGCACTTCGCCGCCCGCTTGACCGATCGCGGCGGCCTCCAGGCCAAGGGCTTCGACGCCGATGCCCTGAAACGGCTCGTGGCGCACGACTGGCCCGGCAACATCCGCGAGCTACGGAACGCCGTCGAGCGCCTCCTCATTCTCGCCCCCGGTGCGACGGTCACGCTTGCGGATGTAGAGCGCGTCGCCGGTGTCGGGAGGGGGGACGGGGGAGGAGGGACGGGTCCGGTCGACGTGTCCGCGGCGCCGTGGATGCGGGCCGCGACGTTCGAGGAGTTCAAGCAGGTGGCGGAGCGGACTTATATCCTCGCGAAGCTGCAGGAGAACGACTGGAATGTGTCCGAGACGGCGCGCACATTGGATATGCCGCGCAGTAATCTCTACAAGAAGATCGAGCGCTACGGGTTGGCGCGGGAGGCGTAGTGGCGGGAAGCGATAAAGAGCGCGACTGGGACAAAGAGATGGCGGAGGTCGATCGGCTGCTCAAGAAGCTCCCCAACGCGGACCCGACGCTGGGCCGCGGAGCGAGTGACGAGCCGACCGCGAAGCGGCCGTCGCTCTCAACCGTGACGCCGCGAAGCGGCGTCGCACCGCTCGGTGGCGGCGGGCGAGTCGGCACGTGGGCCAAGGTCGTGCTCGGCGTGCTCGTCGCGGTCGGCGTCGCGCCCGGCATCTGGCCCTACACCCACGGCTGCGGCCTGCACCTGATCTTCTATCTGGCGGGTGTCACCACGGTCATCGCCGCGGGATTGTGGTCCAGCATCTCCTCCTGGAAGCGGCGGCTCGGCGCGGCGCACGTCATCTCACAACTATTGATCATCTGGGGTATCCTGTTGCTCACGCGGGAAGTGCTGCCTCGGGTCGGCGCCCGGGCGACAGCCGTATGGATCTGTCCCGATGTCACCCCCACGCCACGCTGACCACGCATGACCGAGACCTTCAAGAACTTCATTGGCGGCCAGTGGGTCGCTCCCGCGACGGGCGCGTACTTCGAAAACCGCAACCCGGCCGATCGCGACGACGTCATCGGCTGCTTCCCTCGCTCCGGTCCCGAGGACGTGGCCCGCGCCGTCGCGTCGGCCCAGCGCGGGTTCGCCCAATGGTCCAGGACACCCGCGCCGGTCCGGGGCGAGGTGCTGCACCGCGTGGGGGATCTGCTGGTGCAGCGCAAGGACGCCATCGCGCGCGCCATGACGCGCGAGATGGGAAAGGTGGTGGCCGAGACCCGGGGTGACGTGCAGGAGGGGATCGACACCGCCCACTACGCGCATACGGAAGGCCGGCGGCTGTTCGGGCGCACCGTGCCCTCCGAGCTGCGCAACAAGTGGGCGATGAGCTTCCGCCGGCCGATCGGCGTCGCGGGACTGATCACGCCGTTCAATTTCCCGCTTGCCATCCCGACGTGGAAGATGTTTCCGGCGCTGTTGTGCGGGAACGCGGTGATCTTGAAGCCGGCCGAAGACGTGCCCCACACGGCGCACCTCCTGGTGGAGGTGCTGCTCGAAGCGGGTCTGCCTGCCGAGGTCGTGCAGCTCGTGCACGGGGAGGGGTCGGTCGTGGGTCGGGCGATGGTCGAGCACCCGGACGTGCCGGTGATCTCGTTCACCGGCTCGACCGAAACCGGAGCGATCATCGGGGCCACGTGCGGCCGGATGCACAAGCGCCTGTCGCTCGAAATGGGCGGCAAGAACGCGATGATCGTGATGGACGACGCGGATCTGGACCTGGCGCTGGAAGGCGTGCTGTGGGGCGCGTTCGGCACCACCGGCCAGCGCTGCACCGCGACCAGCCGCCTGGTGGTGCACGAACGTGTCCACGACCGGCTGGTGCAGATGCTGTGCGATCGCGCCGGCCGGCTGCGGCTCGGGCCCGGCCTGGACGAGAAGACCGACGTCGGACCCCTCATCAATGAGGACGCGCTGAAGAAGGTCGAATACTACGTCGGCGTCGGCCGCCAGGACGGCGCGCGCGTACTGATCGGCGGCGAGCGGGCCACGGGCAAGGGGCTCGAGCGCGGCTGGTTCTACCAGCCGACCGTGCTGACGGGCGTCACGCCCGGGATGCCGGTCGAGCAGCAGGAGATCTTCGGTCCGGTGCTCGCCGTGATCAAGGTGGGCTCGCTCGACGAGGCGATCCGCGTCAACAACGATGTGCCCTACGGGCTGTCCAGCTCGCTCTACACGCGGGATGTGAACGCCGCGTTTCGGGCGATGGGTGAGCTCGACACCGGCATCACCTACGTCAACGCGCCGACCATCGGTGCCGAGGCGCACCTGCCGTTCGGCGGCGTGAAGCAAACCGGCAACGGGCACCGTGAAGGCGGCTGGGAAGTGTACGATTTCTATTCAGAGACGAAGGTTGTCTACGTCGACTTCTCCGGGCGGCTGCAGCGCGCGCAACTCGACACCGAGGCGTAGCGTAGCGCGCGGGATTGATCCCGACCGCAACAAGACGGTGACGCCCCTCACGCCGGACGCGTTAGCGTGCGTCCGGTGGATCACGAATCGCTGGTGATCATTCTGTCGCTCGGCGGCTCGCCGCTCGAGCGGACGGCGCTCGGCGCGCTGAGCGACGTGGTGGTGTCGTGGGTCCGCGTCGAGCGCGAGGGCGAGACGGCGTGCCTGGCGGCCCGAGTAATGCATGGCGACCCGCCGGACGCGTTCCGCGATCGGGTGCGGCGCTGGGGAGCGGCCCGCGGATGGGCGATTACCGTTGCGTCCGGCGGGCGGCGTGGGTAAAGTAAAAGGCATGCTTGACTTGGGGGCACCGCGGGGAGGTCCGGGCGCGCGCACCGCGTCGGTACCCGTCGCCCCCGTTGAAAAGCGCCAGTCGCGACTCGGTCGCTGGTTCGACAACTGGCTGCGCTCGGTCGGCATGGCCGTCATTCTCTTCGTCATCATCAAGACCTTCCTCGTTGAAGCATTCCAGATTCCGTCGGGCAGCATGGAGCGAACCTTGCTCGCCGGGGACTTCCTGTTCGTGAACAAGGCGGTGTACGGCGCGCAGATTCCCGGGACCAAGGCCCGCCTGCCGGGCTTCGAGTCGCCGCGGCGCGGCGACGTGATCGTGTTCGCGTACCCCAAGAATCCCGAGCTCAACTACGTCAAGCGCGTGATCGGCGTCCCGGGCGACACGGTGGAGATGCGCGGCGGGGAGGTTCGCGTGAACGACGACCCCCTCGCCGAGCGCTACGTGCAGCGCGTGGACCCGGGTCACGACGTGTACGATCCGGAGTTCAACTGGCAGCGGGACTATCTGCTCGGCGGTGGGAGCGGGGCCCGCAACTATCACCCGACCCGCGACACGTGGGGTCCGCTGGTCGTTCCGGCCGGGAGGTATTTCGTGCTGGGGGACAACCGCGACAACTCGGCGGATTCCCGCTACTGGGGCTTCGTCGACGCCGCGGCGATCAAGGGACGGCCGCTCGTCGTGTATTTCAGCTACGACCGGGAGGCGCACGACGCGCTGCCCTGGTTGACCGATATCCGCTGGCACCGGCTCGGCTCGATCATCCGGTGAAGCCGTCGTCGAACAACGTGCGGCGTTGTTCGCGCCTGGAGGGTGACTAGGCCATGCAACTCAACACCGCGAAGCGAGCCTCGTTCGACGAGGGATCGCTCGATCAGTACCTGCGCGAGATCAGCCAGTATCCGCTGATCACGCGCGAGGAAGAGGTCACGCTGGCCCAGCGCATCAAGCGCGGGGACGAGGAGGCGTTGGACAAGCTCGTCCGCTCCAATCTCCGGTTCGTCGTCTCCGTCGCCAAGAAATACCAGAACCAGGGCGTCTCCCTCTCGGATCTGATCAACGAGGGCAACCTCGGGCTGATCAGGGCGGCCCACAAGTTCGACGAGACCAAGGGGATCAAGTTCATCTCCTACGCCGTGTGGTGGATCCGCCAAGCGATCCTCCAGGCACTCGCCGAGCAGTCGCGTATCGTACGGGTGCCGCTCAACCGGGCGGGCACGCTGCATCGCATCGGCAAGCGCTCGGCCTCGCTCCTGCAAGAGCTCGGCCGCGAGCCGACCGTGGAAGAGATCGCCGAAGGCATGGATATCTCCGAGGAAGAAGTCGCCAAGACACTGTCCATCTCGCAGGCGCATCTGTCCCTCGACGCACCCCTCACCCCCGGTGAGGACAACAAGCTGCTCGACTACCTGCCGGACACGACCAACCCCGGGCCCGACGACCAGATCTTCGAGCACGCCCTCACCGAGTCGATCGAAGAGGTGCTGGCGACGCTCAAGGAGCGCGAAGCCAAGATCCTCAGGCTGTATTTCGGCCTCGAGGGGCAGGAGCCCATGACGCTCGAGGAGATCGGCTCGCTGCTCGGCATCACGCGGGAGCGGGTGCGACAGATCAAAGAGAAGGCGCTGGCGCGCCTCCGCCACGTCTCGAGAGCCAGGGCGCTGGAAAGCTTCCTGTTCTAGGTCCGGGGCGGGTACATTACCGCCCTATGGCCGCGTTAGCCTCGTTCGACATCTCCACCGGTGCCGACCTCCAAGAGGTCGACAACGCGGTGAATCAAGCCACCAAAGAGGTCGCCCAGCGCTACGACTTCAAGGGCTCGAAGGCCTCGATCGCGTTCGACCGCGCCAAGGCCGTCCTCCTCCTGGTCGCCGACGACGACTTCAAGATGAAAGCGTTGTTCGACGTGCTCCAGTCGAAGCTCATCAAGCGCAACGTGCCGGTGAAGAACCTCGAGCTCGGAGCCGTCACGCCGGCGGCCAACGACACCGTGCGGCGCGAGATCAAGCTCACCCAGGGGATCCCCCAGGAAAAGGCGAAGGCGATCGCCAAGGCGATCAAAGAGAAGAAATTCAAGAAGGCCCAGGCGTCGATTCAGGGCGACGAAGTGCGCGTCCAGTCGCCGTCCAAGGACGAGCTGCAGGAGGTGATGACGTTCCTGCGCTCGCAGGACTGGGGCATCGAGCTCAGGTTCGGGAATTACCGCGGATGAAGCTCGGTATCGTCTCGCTCGGCTGCGACAAAGCGACCGTGGATTCCGAGCGCCTGGTCGGCGACCTCGTCGGGCACGGCGCCGTCGTGACGTCGGACCTCCCGCACGCCGACGTGATCCTCGTCAACACCTGCGGGTTCATCGACGCCGCCAAGCAGGAGTCGATCGACGCGATCCTCTCGGCCACGAGTCTCAAGGCGCAGGGCGACGTGAAGGCGGTCGTCGCGGTCGGCTGCCTGGTCGAGCGATACAAGCAAGAGTTGCAAACGGAGATTCCGGAAGTCGATCTGTTTCTCGGATTCTCCGATCTCCACCACTTGGTGCCGGCGCTCGCCGAGCGCGGGTTGATCGACGACCCCGTTGCGGCTCACCCAGGCGTGCGCCAGTTCCTGGGCGACCAGGCCCACGTGCGCTACCTGAAGATCTCCGAAGGCTGCGATCACACCTGTGCGTTCTGTGCCATCCCGCTGATGCGGGGAAAACACCGCTCGGAGCCGCTGGAGCGTCTGGTGCGCGAGGCGCAGCTGCTCGAGGCGCAGGGGGCGAAGGAGATCAACCTGGTGGCGCAGGACCTGGGGCACTACGGCCGCGATGCGGGGCGGGGCGCGCCCACGCTGCCCGATCTGCTCGAGGCCCTCCTCGCCGGAACCGGAGTGCCCTGGTACCGGCTGCTCTATGTCTACTCGGCGGGGTTGACCGACCGCCTGGTCGAGCTGGTCGCGCGAGAGCCCCGGATCGTCCCCTACCTGGACATCCCGATCCAGCAC